>CALZFR010000042.1 GCA_945648485.1 uncultured Eubacterium sp.
AGGATGTTATTATGCACTGTAATCTTCTGGCAAGGAAATATGGGTATAAGAAGCTTAATTTCTATGTGGGAGATATTGCAGATTATAAGGATGTATCAAGTGTGGATATGGTTGTTACACTTCATGCCTGTGATACTGCCACAGACTATGCTCTTGCAAAGGCTGTGAAATGGGGTGCGAAGGTGATACTGTCTGTACCTTGCTGCCAGCATGAAGCTAATGGACAGATACAGTCGGATGAGCTTATGCCAGTGCTGAAATATGGAATTCTAAAGGAGCGTATGTCTTCTATATTGACTGATGCCATAAGGGCAAACAGGCTGGAGATTGCTGGATACCAGACACAGATACTGGAATTCATTGATATGGAGCATACACCGAAAAACCTCTTGATAAGAGGAGTATACACAGGGAAAAAGGCTGATTCCAGAGGAGTAGACAATCTGGAGGATATGTTTAATCTTAATTTAACTCTTGACAGATTGATGGAGGATAGCAATGAACCATAAAAATACTTTGTCCTGGAAGTATGTTATATATCTGGGTCTATTTCTTGTTACAGCTGCTGTTACATTTATATCAATGCATTATCAGGCAGAAAGCGCTGCAACACTGGAAATGACTGAGGCAGAGTTTCCGCTGGTGTACGCGGAAGCTGATGATGGACTGGTGTATAATCCAATGCATGGTATCATTATTCCGGATAACGCCGGTATTAACGGAACTAATGAAACATCAGATAAATACGAAGGTGTTTCGGTTCCGGGAATGGATACACCTTTAACTCCACTGCCTGACAGTAATGAGTTAAAAATAGCTGTTGATACATATGGCAGTATGATTAAGGATATTTCTTACAAAGTCAGGGATACAAGGGATAACAGCCTTATTGAAAGTACATCCCTTAATTCCTTTGAATCCAGCCAGTCCAGGGTTCATGCAGTTGTGCCTGTCAAGGACCTTCTATCTGAGAATGTAGAATATATGCTGGAGATATGTATTAATACTGAAAAACAGAATAATATCAGATATTATACAAGAATAGTCACAGGAAGGGATGATTATTTCAAGAACAGTATTGATTTCGTACTGGACTTTAATAATGATACATACAGTCTTGAGACTTCATCTAATATCTCAAAATATATGGAAACAAAGTACGGAAGCGACAATTCTAATTTTGGTTCCGTAGATATATACTGCAATACAGATTCAGTGTTGTGGGGGGATATTGACCCATTTATTGAAAGTAATGTTATACCTACCGTTGAGAGTATTGAGCAGGAAATAATGATTGTAAGCCTGGACTATTCTATAGGCGCTGAGAATGTTGACGGAACTAATGATACCTATGCTGTGCATGAGTATTACAGAGTAAGACAGGGAACCATGGGAATGTTCCTTCTTGCGTTCAAGAGGGAGGCTAACCAGATATTTGATGGAAGAGATGACCTTTTTCCAAGTGGTAAGATTAATCTTGGTATACAGAACAAGCTTACTGTCCAGGCAAAGGACAGCGACAACCATAATTTTACCTGTTTCGAGACCTATGGAAGCCTGTGGAGTTATTCCAAGAGTGCAAATGAGTTTATAAGGGTATTTTCATTTGATTCAGGAGATTCTGATAACGTAAGAGAACGTTACCAGAGACATAAAATAAAGATAATGGACATAAGTGATGATGGCAGCATTAAGTTCATAGTATATGGTTATATGAACAGAGGAGCCCATGAGGGACGGCTGGGAGTGTCACTTTACCAGTACAATTATGGAGGCAACAGCGTTGAGGAGCTTCTGTTCCTGCCTCTTGATATGCCGTATGAGATTATTGAGGAGAATGTGGGAGATATCTCTTATGTCAATTCTTCCAACATTTTCTATATTATGATAAATGATTCTCTGTATGCAGTTGAGCTTAACAGCAAGGAGATAATGACAGAGATTGAGGGACTTACATCAGGAACCTACAAGGTGTCAGACAACGGAAGAATTATAGCTTATAGCCTTAATGGACAGCTTAATAATACAGATTCCATAAGAATACTTAATCTGGAAAAGGGAGTGGAGAAGATTCTGAAAGCCCCTGAAAACCAGGTTATGAAAGTTCTGGGATTTATTGAAAATGACTGTATATACGGATATGCCAATATTGATGATATTGCATATGAGGACAACGGATTAATTACCTATCCAATACACACATTATGTATTATGGATGATAATTATGAGGTTATCAAGGAATATCACGAGGATGGTATATATCTCAGTGGTGTGGAGGTTGACGGCTACAGAGTCAATCTATCAAGAGTTGTAAAGGATGGAGAGGGAGGATATACCTCTGCCTCAATTGACCAGCTGATTAACAGGTCAGAGAACAGCGTTGATGAAAGAGTGTTTGTGGACTCAGTTTACACCCCTTCCAGAAGAACAGAGGTAGTGCTTGTTCTTCCTAAGGGTGTTGGAGATGTAAATTCCGCTACCGCAAGAGGCGCTGATAATATCCAATTCGTGGCTGACAGAGAGCTGGTTATAGAGAAAACCGGCAAGGCAAAGAAACTGTATTATGTATATGGTGCAGGAAGGCTTGCAGGTTCCTACGATAACATAAACAGTGCAGTTATTGCTGCTAATAGTAATTATGGGTATGTGAAGGATTACAATAACAAGCTGGTATGGACGAAATATAAAACAACAACAGGACAGATTAAGGGAATTACCCCGTCAAGCGCTGATTTCGGTGGAAGCTACCAGGGCGGTGAGGCTGTTGTAAAGAGTTATATAGGTGATGTAGATAATCTTAAGAAGATTACTCTTAAAGGAGTATCATACGAGACAGTGCTTCCATATATCAGCCGCGGAAAGCCTGTGCTTGCAAAAACTGCCAATGGATACGTGATAATAACTGCATATGATGCAACAAGCGTAACTTACCTGGGTTCAGGTAAAGAAATAAATATAACTACCACCGATGCAGCAAAGCTGTTTACGCAGGGTGGAAACCTGTACGTGACATTTTATTGAATTTTCAATAAAAAGTTGCGGAAAATTCTAGAGACAATTTATGTTATTTTTGGAAAAAATCTTGACATATTCTTTGGAATTTTGTATATAATAATCACGAGCGACGGCTCTGTTATGAAAGCATGTGCTTTTGTAAAAAGCGTGTGGTCCCTACCGTAAGTGGGAATGGTAAAAGCAGTAGTCCCTACTGTGAGTGGGAATGGTAAAAGCAGTGGTCCCTACTGTGAGTGGGAATTGTGATTGTTATGGCTGCGATGTTTCGCAGCCTTTTGTTTTATACATAAAGGGGTTATTATGAAAAAACAAAGGTTTCATTTGTATCATATAGATATGAAATACATCAGAGATTTGGCTAGGGTAGATGATAAGGTTATGTCAGTTTCTCCGCAGATAGGGAAAGAAAGACGCCCTTTCTAGAGCATGTGCTGGAGAAGAGAAAATAATAAAAAACTAAAGAAAGATTAGCGCAGCCAGGTGCAATCGCGAAGCGGAGCACCTGCGTCACCGAAGAATCAAAACTTTGCCACGCACCCTGCCCCAGGCATCGGGCGTGGCGGAAGAGTAGTAAGTTGCATTTGGCGCGTCATAGTGTGAGTTCCAGGGATGTGACAAAGTGGTTCCACGGCCTTGTGAGGACGCCGGCACTTACGCCCCGTATTGTGGGGCGTTAGTGTCCGCTGCGTCCGAGGAGAGCGAGAGCGTGCCGGGGAACCACTTTCGCCACATCCATGGAACGTCCCCACCCCAATACCCGCCACCAGCAAATTAATACAGGGGGAAGTATGAAGAAGATAATTAAACGGACAATACTAATAACTCTGCTGCTTGCCCTTGCGCTGGCTGTTGCATACTTCGTTCCAAGTATCATCAAAGTCCTTAATCTGCAGAAGGAAGCCATTGCCATTGTTAAGTCCAGCAGTAAATCCACATTTATGGAGACAAAGACAACCATTGTATATGACGCATATGATGAGGAACTCTGCCAGATTAAGAATATCAAGGATATGTATTACGTGGATTTCTCAGAGATACCTGAGACTCTTGCAGATGCATTTATTGTAATGGAGGATCAGGACTTCTACAGCCATAAGGGAATTGATTACAAGGCAATAATCAGGGCAACATTTGTGAATAAGCAGAGAGGCGAGATTGTCCAGGGAGCCAGTACTATAACCCAGCAGCTGGCAAGAAATATATTTCTTTCCCAGGAAGTTACCTGGGACCGTAAGATTGAGGAAATGTTCATAGCCGGAGAGATGGAGAAGAGATATTCCAAGGACCAGATTCTGGAGTTTTATCTTAATAATATCTATTTTGGCAACGGATACTATGGAGTGGAGGCTGCGGCAAAGGGGTATTTCAGTAAGCATGTATCAGAACTGACATTGCCTGAGCAGGCATTTATTGCAGCTATTCCTAACGGACCTACCAAATATAATCCACTGACTAATTTTGAGAATACAGATACCAGAAGAAAGCTTATATTAAGAAAACTGTATGATGAGGACTATATAAGTTCCATGACCTTCTATACTTCATATCATGAGGAGGTAGTGTTAGCTCTGGCGGATAATTCAGAGGTATCTGATTCCGTGGCTACTTATGTCCGGCACTGTGCAACAGAAAGCCTTATGGAGGCAGTGGGATTTACATTCAGATATAACTTTGATTCCGAAGATGATTATAATTCCTATATGGATATGTATGATTCCTACTATAACAGATATCAGCAGATGTTGGTGGGAGGAGGATATACTATATACACCTCCATTGACAGGGATATCCAGGATAAGCTGCAAAATGCACTGGATGAGGGACTATCCGGCTACACGGAGGTTTCTGACGAAGGAATATATAAGATGCAGGGCTCTGCTACATGTATTGATAATGAAACTGGAAATGTAGTGGCTATTGTGGGCTCACGAAGCCAGGATGGCCCAAGCCTGGGGCTGAACCGGGCGTATCAGAGTTACAGGCAGTCGGGAAGTGCAATTAAACCTTTATCAGTATATCTTCCATATTTCATGAAGGGGCATTTTCCAGAGGAAACCATGACGGATGAATATATTCCAGGAGGGCCTCTGAATGCAGACAGAAGTTATGCGGGAGAGATGACTCTTGCCGATGCAATCAAGTATTCCAAGAATACTATTGCGTGGAAGGTCTATCAGGAGGTAACTCCCCAGGTGGGAATCAGCTATCTTATGAAGATGGGATTCAAGAAAGTCTGGTATGACAAAGATTACAATGCGGCGGCACTGGGCGGATTTACATATGGAGTAACATCCGAGGAGATGGCTGGTGCATTTGCAACAATAGCAAATGATGGCGTGTACAGAAAAGCAACATGCATAAGAAAAATATATGGCCCAGAAGGAAAGCTGATTAGAGATGAGTCAGAGCGTGGGGGAAGAGTGTATAGCAGCATGACCTGCCGTGAGATGACAGAAGTACTACAGACTGTTGTTAATGGCGGTGGTACCGGTGGGGCAGCAGCTGTGGATGGCTGGGAAATTGCTGGTAAAACAGGTTCAACCAACTCTGACAAGGATCTGTGGTTCTGCGGGTACAGTCCATATTATACTACAGCTGTATGGATGGGATATGATTACCCGGAGCAGATTAATGGAGGTAATGCAACTACTATTATTTTCCGGGAGTTTATGACACAGATTCATGAGGGACTGGTGCATAAATCATTTCCACAGGCAAAGCACAATAATTCAGGCAATTCAGGAAATACTAATAATGAGCCGGCAACAATAAATCCTGAGGATAATACAGAGTATCAGGAACCAGAAACTGACGGGACGACTGGTTCCACTAATTCTGGAACTACAGGTGCAACTGGAAGTGGTACCACAGGAACTGCCGGAAATGCCGGAAATCAGGGAATCAGTGGTACAACGGCCAGCAGCAACAACAGAAATGATAACGCTACAATGGTATATCCTGGGACAGATGTAGATACGGATGTTTCGGGATATCAGGATAAGGATGCCCCTGTCCGTGGGGATGCAGATGCTGGAACTATACAATAGCATCAGATTTGAATACGTATAATTAAGCTGTGTGCCATAAACTTGCCATAAAAATAGTACTACCGGGCAGTTCAGTTTTTTGATTTATATGCCGATAATAAAACCATAGATGAGAGGATTATGCCAGAATATCTGACAGAATCTCACATCTATGGTTTTTTTTCAAAAGATAATTAGAGCATACTTCATATAGAATATGACATTACATTTATTTGATGTTATACAGGGTTATAGATAATTAGATTAAAACGGAAGGGAGATAAGTATATGGCAAACGGCATGGCGAGTCTTATGGTTGGAGCATCAGGACTTAAATCAGCTCAGACAGCTCTCAATACTACAGCACATAACTTATCAAATATTAATACAAGTGGTTATACCAGACAGCAGATTGCTTTCAAGGATACACAGTATGTTAATTACATTACAGACTACAATTCTCCTGTTAATTCTACTTATGGATTGGGAGTAAGCATTCATGAGGTCAGAAGAATAAGAGATACATTCATTGATAAGGCATATAGAAATGAGAACAGCCGTCTGGGATTCTATGAGGCACAGTACAAGGCAGTGGATGAGATTGAAGACCAGTTTGGTGAGATGCAGGGTGTAACTTACCAGCAGAGCCTGAATAATCTCTACGATGCAATTAATGAGTTAAGCAAAGAACCATCAAGCACAGTAAAGAGATCATCACTGATACAGAACGCATCAGCATTCATGACAAGATCTGATGCTGTATACCAGGGACTTAAGAATTACCAGCAGACACTTAATACACAGGTTTACAATATGGTGAACACTATTAATGATCTGGGTGATAAGCTATATAAGCTGAACAAACAGATTGCCAAGATTGAGGCAGCAGGGGTGGAGACAGCTAATGACTTAAGAGACCAGAGAGATGCGGCGTTAGATGAACTGAGCAAATACATGAGCATTACCTATTATGAGGGACAGAATGGAGAAGTGATTGTATCTGCGGAGAGCGTACCATTTGTTACAGTGACAACGGTTACAGAGATGTCCTACAGGAAAACAGAAGGAACGGAGCTTTATATTCCTACTTTTCCGGCATTTGAGAGAGATGTGTATCCGGAGGATGAGCTGTACAGGGCTAACACTTCTGATAAAGGAGAACTTAAAGGACTTCTTCTTGCAAGAGGAAGCATTGATGTGAATTATTCAGATGTCCCTGTTAAACCATCCCAGGAGGATGCCAAATATCAGATAAAACAGGCTAACGGAACCACAGTATTTGATTCTGAAACCTATAATAAAGATTATAAATTATATCAGGATAAGCAGGATTACTATAACAAATATATTGAATCTTCACCTATCCTGTGTGCCATAGCAGGAATAGATAAGCTGGTAAATGGAATTGTAACAGCTATTGACGGAGTCCTGTGTCCTACAAAGGAATATACAACGACTGCTGCTCTTAAGGATACTAATGGTGTGGAGCTTATTCCTGAAACTTATGAATATAATAACATATCAGCCGCAGTCCTCTATGATGCTGCTGGCAATGAGATAAAGGGCGCTCCCGGTGCGGTAGTAAACGGAACAGTGACTTATTCTTATACATCACTTAATAAGCTGTTCAGTGATAAAGAAGCTACACATATTGTAGAACCTAACAAGTTCAATTATGTTATCTTGGATATGGATAAAACAGATTATGGTAATGATGACAATCACACAATCGGCGAGGGAATATTTACAAGACAGAATACAGAAGATTTTGTAAATATTACAGATGGTAGTGGCGGAGCACTTCTTGATGCAGATGGCAACAAAATAATGATTAAGAATAATGTCAATGCCAATGGACAGCGCTCAGATTATACACTTGGAAATATTCTTGTTAATCCTGAAACAAGTCAGGAGGTTGGCAAGATTCCTATGACAGATGCCCAGGGTAAGGAGGATATGGCAAAGGGACAGGCATTAGTTGATGCGTGGAATGCAGATTTCGCTTCGCTGGATCCGGAAAGCTATGCAGTAGGTAATTTCCAGACATTTTACAATAATTTTGTAAGTGAATTCTCAACAATTGGCAAGGTTCTATCTAACTTTGTTGACCATCAGGAAACAATGGTTAACGGATATGACAATCAGAGACTTCAGTCAGAGGGCGTATCTTCCGATGAAGAATTAGAGAAGATGATTAAATACCAGCAGTCCTACAATGCGGCATCAAGATATATCAATGTTGTCAGTGAGATGATTGAACATCTTATAACATCATTAGGAAGGGCATAGAAATATTAGTGCGGAGGTAGATTATGGCTTCAACATTTTTTGGACTAACAATAGCATATTCAGGATTACAGGCAGCTAATACATCACTTAATGTGGCTGGCCATAATATATCCAACATCAATACTGATGGATATACAAAGCAGGAGGCAGAGAAGACTGCGGCAGATGCCATCAGAACATATAATACATACGGAACACTGGGCGGAGGTGTTACTGTTACACAGATTAAACAGTTAAGAGACAGCTACTATGATGTAAAATACCGCAATAATATGGCCAATTATGGACAGTTTTCTGTTAAACAGAATTATATGAGCCAGATTGAGGATTATCTTAATGAGGTTAATCTTAAGGGCTATACAGCAGAATATAACAACTTCTTTGCGGCTGTTAACCAGCTTACCCTTACTCCTGGTGATGCATCAGCCAAGAACCAGCTTATTAATAATGCCAAGAGCATGGCAGATTATTTTAATACACTTAATAATAACCTGAGAAATGTACAGGCAGATGCCAATAATGAGATTAAGGATGCAGTACAGCAGATTAATGCACTGGCAAAGAATATAGCGGCCTTAAACAGGCAGATTAACCAGATTGAAGCTAATGCAGGCAATGCCAATGACCTGAGGGATAAGAGAAATGCCATGGTAGATGAACTTTCATCAATTGTTAATATTGATGTTACTGAAATTGAACTGGGAAACAATCTTACAGATTATCAGGTAAGAGTTAATGGACAGACACTGGTTACTTCATATGGATACAACACTCTTGAGGTTGTTGCGAGAGAGGATAAGAGAAATGCATCAGATGCAGCGGGATTATATGATATCCAGTGGGCTTCAGGACAGGTATTTGACATATACAGCGACAGTCTCGGAGGTGAGCTTAAGGGACTGATTGATATAAGAGATGGTAATAATGGAACAATTGAGCAACTCAGTGGAAGAAAGGATTTAGGAGGCAATGAGATTCTGGAAACTGTTGCCAAGAATAATGAGAACACAGATTATAAAGGAGTTCCTTATTTCCAGGCACAGCTTAATGAGTACATCCAGATATTCTCTGACGCTGTAAACCAGATAATGACTGGAATGAGCTATAATGGTGACACAGGGACATATGATAAGGTTAACGATACTTATACATCAGATGGCCTTAAGAAAGGTATTCCGTTGTTTTCAGTTCATACTGAAGGCATGCCAATGTCAGCAAACAATATTGCTGTTAACAGTGAACTTCTTGAAAATCCTGAACTTCTGGCAATTAAAACCAGTAAAAGCACCGGTGAAGCTGATGCCCAGGTTATGGAACAGCTTGTAAAGCTCCAGACAGCTACAATATTTGACGGAGGAACATCAGGTTACTTCCTTGAAAGTATTGTCAGTGATATGTCCATAGATGCACAGAAGGCTAATAATCTGCATGCTAATTATAATAATTTAAAGACATCCATTCATAACCAGAGACTTTCTATTATGGGTGTGGATACAGATGAGGAGGCTATGGATCTGGTTAAGTTCCAGCAGGCTTACAATCTGAATTCCAAGATGATGTCAGTTATGAACCAGATATATGATAAGCTTATTAACCAGACAGGGGTATAAGCAGCAGACTACAGAAAGGTGGCTTGAAATATGAGAATTACTAACCAGATGATGATTAACAGCACAATGTCCAATATCCAGGTTAATAAAAATCAGTTGAATACGCTGGATAACCAGCTGTCAACACAGAAGAAGATTAATAAGCCTTCTGATGACCCGATTATTGCGATTCGTGCATTAAGATTAAGATCAAGTCTTGACCAGGTTACACAGTATCTGGATAAGAATATTCCTGATGCTTCATCATGGCTTGATACTACAGAGGGGGCACTGGATGAGGCATATTCTATCCTGCAGGATCTGTATTCATATTGTACACAGGGTGCAACAGATTCCTACTCTTCAGCAGAGAGAGATACCATTGCAACAAGCCTTGACAAATTAAGGGAGGCGTATTATTCACAGGGCGATGTGGAGTATGCCGGACGGTACTGCTTTACAGGATATATGACAGACATTCCTCTTAACTACCAGTCAGATGAGGCTGCAAAGGATGTGGATTACATTATTACACAGCAGTTTAACAGAGAAGACCTTGATTTGAAGGTTGCCTACACTAACTTCTATGAGACAGATGATATTCTTAATCTGAAATACGAAACAGATGCGGCAGGCAATGTGGTTACTCCTAATATTGAAGAAGTTCACAGGGTTAAGCTGGCATATAAGGATGTGTCGGACACTATTGATACCAAGACTGTTGATGCAAGTGGTAATGTTACAACAACATCATCCCAGGATTTTAAAATCAAAGTCACAGACAGCGCGGGCAACGTTACAGAGATTGCTGTGAATACTATAACCAACGCTGGTGGCAGGACTGATAAGGGGTCTGATAATTATATTCCGAAAGATGATGAGGTAGCTTTCAATCCTACAACAGGTGAACTTTTATTTGGAGAAAATGTATACAAAAAGCTCTATGAGGCGGACAGCTTCTCATTTACCTATGAAAAGAATAATTTCATGAAGGGTGACCAGAATCCGATAATGTATTTTGATTGTGTAAATAACAATCCTAATGATTATTATTTTGGGACAAAATACAAAAAAAAGAATGAGGATATTGAGTATAATGTGAATTTCTCACAGAAGCTTAAGGTTAACACTGAAGCCAATGATGCTTTTAACATATATCTTGGAAGAGACATAGATGACCTTATAACAGCTGTTAATAATGTGCTGGATCTTGAAAACCAGATAGAAAAGGTTGAAGGAATGATTGGCGAGACAAGATACCAGGATGAGACATCACAGAAGAAACTGGCAGCCATTAAGGAAGGACTTACCAAGCAGAAGGAGCTGGCAGAGGAACAGATGACTAAAGCATTTGAGTCAGGTGTGGGCAAGATGCAGGCATACCAGCAGCAGACTTCTCTTGCCAAGGCAGATGTGGGTAACAGAATGACACGTCTTAACCTTACAAAGAGCAGGCTTACAGAGCAGAAAACTAACTTCCAGAATCTTAAATCCCAGAATGAGGATATTGACCTGGAGGAGGTAATTGTAGGGTATTCATCA
>CALZFR010000043.1 GCA_945648485.1 uncultured Eubacterium sp.
CAACAGCCAGACCACTGGCATATCCCTTAACATAAGGATACTCAGTCATAAGCTTGTCCATAACAGGAGTCTTGGCTAAAGCTACACCATTGCCTTTAGTACTGCTATTCAAACCATAACCATCAAGAATCATTAAAACAACTGGTTTCTTTCTCATCGTAATTCTCCTTAACTCTCATAATAATATTAATTGTTTCCACAAAACGAAGAAATGATAACACATTCACGCTCTGTTGTAAAGCAGGTGTTACTCTTCCTTGAGATAGTTTACAATCTGGGCAAATTCCGGTTTTAAACTTGCTCCACCTACCAGTCCTCCATCGATATCAGGCTGTACAAATAAAGCAGAAGCATTGGCTGCTGAAACACTTCCACCATAAAGAATTCTAATCTGGTCTGCAACAAGAGAACCATATATATCCTTTATAAATCCTCTTATAGCACAGCAGACCTCCTGAGCCTGTTCTGTTGTAGCTACTTTTCCTGTTCCAATTGCCCATATAGGCTCATAAGCAATAACACAATTAATTGCTTTTTCTGATGGAATATTCTTAAATGCATTATTAATCTGCTTTCTTATAAAATCCAGGGTTACTCCATCTTCTCTCTGTTCAAGTGTCTCTCCACAACAAAGAATTGGAATAAGATCGTGTTCTACCACTTTCTTAAGCTTCTTATTAATTATATCATCATCCTCATTAAAATACTGTCTTCTTTCAGAATGACCAATAATAACATACTTTACACCTGCATCAACAAGCATCTCTGGAGAGAGCTCACCAGTGTATGCCCCCTTCTCCTCATAGAAAACATTCTCCGCTCCAACCTCAATGTCAGTATCTTTCACTTCATTGATAACAGGAATAATATCGATGGCCGGAACACAAAAAAGCACATCTACATCCTTGTTATCAACATGAGGTTTAAGCTCATTAACCAGCTTTACTGCCTGGCTTGGAGTCATGTTCATTTTCCAGTTTCCTGCAATTAATTTTCTACGCATTATATACACCTCGATTTCCAAAATATTTGTTGTGCCATTGGTTGTTAATATTATAACACACTTAAAACCATATTTCCACATAAAAAAATAAGAAACAGCATGAATACTTTAATAATATTCATGCCGTTCCCTATATATTAATATTATGTCAGTTAAGGTTAGAATTATTTATCGTTAGCTGCAACGACACCTGGAAGCTCCTTACCCTCAAGGAACTCAAGTGAAGCTCCGCCACCTGTTGAAATGTGAGTCATCTTATCACCAAATCCAAGATTGTTAACAGCAGCTGCTGAATCACCACCACCGATAATTGTTGTTGCTCCATCAAGTGCTGCAAGCTCTTCTGCCACTGCAATTGTACCCTTGGCAAAGTTATCAAACTCGAAAACTCCCATTGGTCCATTCCATACAACTGTCTTAGCATCTTTAAGAGCATCCTTATAAAGCTGTCTTGTTTCTGGTCCGATATCCATTCCCATATCATCATCTTCCTGATGACCAGCTACAACAATTCTTGAAGGTGTATCATTCTTAAATTCCTTTGTAACAACTGTATCAATAGGAATAAGCATCTTAACACCCTTCTCCTTAGCCTTTTCCATCATCTCTTTAGCATAGTCAAGATAATCATCCTCTACTAATGACTTTCCAACCTTTCCACCAACAGCCTTCTGGAATGTATATGACATACCACCACCAATAATTAATGTATCAACCTTATCAAGAAGGTTGTTAATAACAGAAATCTTTGATGAAACCTTTGAACCACCAAGAATAGCTACAAAAGGTCTTACTGGATTATTAACAGCATTACCAAGGAAATCAATCTCCTTCTGCATAAGATAGCCAACAACTGCTGTATCTACATACTTTGTAACACCAACATTAGAGCAATGAGCTCTGTGGGCAGTACCAAATGCATCATTAACAAATACATCACAGATTGATGCAAGGTCCTTAGAGAACTCCTCACCATTCTTGGTCTCCTCAGCACGGAAACGGGTATTCTCAAGTAAAATAACATCTCCATTATTCATAGCTTCAACAGCTGCTCTGGCATTAGCACCTACAACAGTGTCATCAGCTGCAAATTTAACTTCTTTTCCAAGAAGTTCAGATAATCTCTTTGCAACAGGTGCAAGTGAGAAAACTGGGTCTGGTCCCTTTGGCTTGCCAAGATGTGAACACAGAATAACCTTTCCGCCATCATTGATAAGCTTATTTATTGTTGGAAGAGCTGCAACAAGACGTGTCTCATCAGTAATTCTGTCACCATCTAATGGAACATTAAAATCACATCTGCAAAGAACTCTTTTACCATTAACATTAATATCATCTACGGATTTCTTATTAAGCATAATTATTCCTCCATTATCTCTAAAAATACCAGAGAATATTTTAAACTATATTCTCTGGTAAAATTCTTCCCATATCAAGATCAGATTAGTTTAATTCAGCAAAATACTTAATTGTTCTAACCATCTGGCTTGTGTATGAATTCTCGTTATCATACCAAGAAACAACCTCAACCTGAGACTTTCCATCTGGTAATGGAGAAACCATTGTCTGAGTTGCATCGAAAAGTGAACCAAATCTCATACCAACAATATCGCTTGAAACGATCTGCTCTGTGTTGTAACCAAAGCTCTCATTAGAAGCAGCCTTCATTGCAGCATTAACCTCATCAACTGTTACTGTCTTATTAACTACAGCAAAAAGGAGAGTTGTTGAACCTGTAGGAGTTGGAACTCTCTGGGCAGCACCGATAAGCTTTCCGTTAAGCTCTGGGATAACAAGACCGATTGCCTTAGCAGCACCTGTTGAGTTAGGAACGATATTGCAAGCACCAGCTCTTGATCTTCTAAGGTCACCCTTTCTCTGAGGACCATCAAGAATCATCTGGTCACCTGTATAAGCATGAATTGTACACATGATACCTGACTCAATTGGAGCAAGGTCATTAAGGGCCTTAGCCATAGGAGCTAAACAGTTTGTTGTACAAGATGCAGCAGAAATAATCTTATCTTCTGGTGTAAGTGTCTGATGATTTACATTGTAAACGATTGTCTTAAGATCGTTACCAGCTGGAGCTGAAATAACAACCTTCTTAGCACCTGCATTGATATGAGCCTGAGCCTTATCCTTTGATGTGTAGAAACCTGAACACTCAAGAACTACATCAACACCAATCTCACCCCATGGGCAGTTATTAGCATCTGGCTCTTTATAAATCTTAATTGTCTTACCCTTAACAGTAATTGTACCGGCCTCATCATCAGCTGTAACTGAATCCTCATCACCTAACTCGATGTATCTTCCCTGTGATGAATCATACTTTAAAAGATGAGCTAACATCTTAGGGCTTGTTAAATCGTTGATAGCAACTACCTCGTAACCCTCAGCACCAAACATCTGTCTGAATGCAAGTCTACCGATACGGCCAAAACCATTAATTGCAACTTTTACTGACATAAATAATTCCTCCTAAATAAATATGAGATTGTTAATAAATAATCAACTAGATTGTATTGTACATAAAATATTATAAAATATCAAGAGTGATTTCCTTTTTTTGTTAAAATGTAAAAAATAAGTCTATCCGTAAAGAAAACTTTAGCTAATTTGACGAAATTTCTTCAGAAACACATTCAGCAATATTCTTTGAATGATCTGATACTCTCTCAAGGTTAGTAAGAATATCCAGGAATGTAACACTGTTTGGAGCAGCACAGAGTCCTGCTGAAAGTCTTTCAATATGCTTATTTCTCAAGCTTTCTTCAAGATCATCAACCTCATCCTCAATCCTGTATACATCTCTTACTGCTTTGATGTCCAGTGTCTCTCTGGCTGCAATAGTTCTATCCAGGCACAGAAGCACTTTGCTGAAAAGTTCTCTTAACTCATCATTTCCCTTATCAGAGAACATCATGTTATTTTGAATCTTATACTTTGTAAGATCTGCAAAATTCTCTGCATGATCAGATATTCTCTCCAGGTCAATAACCGTGTGGAAAAGATTGTTAACTACATAATGCTGCTTGTCTGTCATTGAAAGATTATTAATCTTTATCAAATAAGCTGTAAGATACTTTGTATAGTAATCAACCATCTTCTCTGTTTTGTATATAACATTGACCAGTTCAGTACTATTCTCAGTAACTGCCCTTGATGCATATTCAATATTATCATAAGCAAGCTTTGCCATGGCAATAACCTGACTCTTGGCACTTTCAAGAGCCACTGCCGGCTGACTCATAAGTCTGTTATCAAAATGACGGCTGATTTCAAGTTCAGCCTCATCAATATCGTCTTCTGCACCTTCAGCAGCTTCATTTTTCTCAGGAATAATAACTCCTGAAATCTTAACAAGAAGGTGTGCAAATGGGAACATTACGGTTGTACATATAATATTAAACAGTGTGTGGAATATAGAAATCTCTACTGGTGTTATATTATGCACAGCAATGTCTGGACGTATGCAAAATAAAACAAATGCAATTACACCAAACAAAAGAGAACCCACAACATTAAACATAAGATGGATACAGGCAGCCCGCTTTCCTGTTCTTGAGGTACCAACGCTGGAAATCAGAGCTGTAACGCAGGAACCAATATTCTGTCCCAGAGTAATATATATGGCTGCATTAGTTGTAACAACACCATTAAGGGCAAGAGTCTGTAAAATACCAACTGAAGCCGATGAACTTTGAAGAATTGCTGTAACAATTATACCAATCAGAATACCAAGTAAAGGATTACTTCCAACTACCTGGAATGCATTTGAGAATATAGGAGCATCGGTGTATGCAGATACTGAAGAACTCATTAATTCAAGACCTTCAAACAGTAAACCCACACCGACAACAATCTCTCCGATTATCTTGGATTTATCCTTCTTCGCAATAATACTGACAAATGCACCAATACCAATCAATAGAGGTGCGTAAAATGACGGACTGAAGGCTTTTGCAGCCTCCCCAAGCTGTCCCAGTGATACAATCCATGCTGTAATTGTTGTACCAATATTGGCACCCATTATTACTCCTACAGCCTGCACAAGATTCATTATTCCTGCATTAACAAAACCGACAACCATGACAGTTGTAGCACCACTACTCTGAATTACCGCTGTAATCAAAGCACCGACACACACTGCAAGAAATCTGTTTCTTGTAAGATAACCCAAAAGAGACTTCATCTTTCCGCCTGCAGTCTTTTGCATACCATCAGCCATTCTGTTCATTCCATAAAGGAACATACCAATACCGCCTGCGAAAGTAAATAATGTGCTAAAATATTCCATACCGGACCTCAGTTCTTTCCAAAAATAATATTCTTTTTTTCCTTTTAATGTAAATTTTAAGAAAATTTTTTACATTCATCTTACATGATAACAACTTATAATATCATTTTCAAGGAGAAAAGATTTGTTAAATAAATATCTTTCCACTTTATTTTACATGTATTTCTATGCTAAAATCAGATAACAGATATTTTCGAAGGGAGATTAAACATGAACAGACCTGCTGATTATCATATCCACACCTTTTTTTCTGAGGATTCAGATGAATCTCCTGATAATATTATTGCGAAAGCCATATCTTTGAATCTTAAGTGTATCTGCTTTACGGACCACAATGATTATGACTGGCCAGTTATAGATGGAAAAAAAGAATTTTCATTAGATTACCCTTCATACACAAAATATATGGAGAAACTAAAATTCAAATATAAAGACATTTTCCCTGTATACATTGGCGTTGAACAGGGACTTTCACAGACAAGTGCAGATTTGATAAACAATTATGACCAGGATAATTTTCTTGATTTTATAATAGGTTCATCCCATCTTGTATATGGTGCTGACCCTTATGAAAAAGAATTCTGGACGGGCAGGGATATTGACAAATCCATAGGGGATTATTATGAAAGCATAATAGAGAATCTGATGGTTTGTAATAACTTTGATGTATATGGTCATCTGGATTACATTACAAGATACATTCCTGATAAAACATACAAGTATGACCCCAACAAATATATGGAAATAATTGAGGTCATACTAAAAAAGCTTATTGAAAACGGCAAAGGAATTGAGCTTAACACTGCCGGATTAAAGTGCCAGCTTAATGCAGCAAATCCAGACACTCCTGTTCTGAAGCTGTACAGGCAGCTTGGAGGTGAGATAATTACTGTAGGATCCGATGCACATAAAGCTGATGATGTTGGAAAATTCCATGACAAAGCTTACACTCTCCTTAAAGAAGCCGGATTTAACTATTATACTATTTTCAAAAGAAGACATCCGGAATTTATACCTTTATAATTTTATACAGTGTTTCTATTAGATAATCTACATCCTGTGCTGTAGTATCCTCACACAGTGTGAACCTTACGCAGCTTCTTGCCTGCTGGTCTGTCAACCCAATTGCCTTAAGAACGTGGGAAGGCTTAGATGATGCAGATGAGCAGGCTGAACCTGCCGAAGCGCACACTCCGAATCTGTCAAGTGCCGACACAAGAGAATAACCATTAATTCCCGGAAAGTATATGTTAATATTGTTTGGCAGCCTGTTATCCAGTGTACCATTAAGCACTGTTCCCTTAAATGTTCTTAGAATCCTGTCAATCATATAATTTCTTAACTGTGTTTCTTTCATCCTTCTTTCATTGATTGTTTCCATGCATATCTGGGCTGCCTTAGCCATTCCAATTATTGAAGCAACATTTTCAGTGCCGGCACGCATCCCCATCTCCTGTGAGCCACCATGAATAAGTGAAGTCTCAATAGTATCCCTTCTGATATATATAAAACCTGCTCCTTTAGGTCCCCTGAATTTATGTGCACTTGCGCTTAACATATCCACACCAAGGTCATTTACATTAAGATATATATGTCCATATGCCTGAACTGCATCTGTATGGAATATAATCCCTCTCTTTCTCAGATTATTGCTTCTGGCAATATCCTTTAAAGGCATAATAGTTCCAATTTCGTTGTTTGCCGCCATTACACTTACCATAAATGTATCATTTTTAATAAGTCTTCTTATCTTATCTGGAGCAACAATACCACTTCCATCTGCTTCTGCCAGATCTTTTTCAAAACCCTGGCTTTCAATCCATTCTAATGTATTAAGCATGGCTTTATGTTCCACATTAGTGGATATAATATGTCCATGTCCCCTGTCAAATGCAGCAGCCTTAACAGCCCAGTTATCCCCTTCTGTTCCACCTGAAGTAAAATATATTTCTTCAGGTCTGGCACCAAGTGTACCGGCAATTATACTTCTTGCATTCTCTACATCTTTTCTAATCTTTCTTGCGAATTCATAATTTCCTGACGGATTGGCATACCTTACGTTAAAATAAGGCATCATTGCTTCTAACACCTTTGGATGGACAGGCGTTGTTGCCGCATTATCCATATAAATCATACTTATAATCACTCCGTATATTCATGCTTATTAATAATATATTCAAAAGAGGAATATATTGATATAAAGCGTTGTAATTAAGGACATTATTAATGATAAATATACCACGTCATTTCGCAAAAAAAATAACCTGTGGAGCAATAATAAAAGGAACAATGATTCTGACATTTGCCGGAATTATCAGTAAAGTACTGGGATTTGTATACAGAATTCTACTGACAAGGCAGATTGGTTCTGAAGGTCTTGGGCTGTGTCAGGTTGCCATGCCTGTTTTGGGAATCGTTTTTTCATTATGCTGTGTAGGCTTTCAGGCTGCCATATCAAGATTCACAGCAAAAAACACAAAGGATGGAACACTTTGGCTTGTGTCCTCTCTGTGTTTCTGTATGCCTGTCGCTGTAATTTTAAGCATAATAACTTTCCTTAAAGCTGACATATTTGCCACAAGAATTCTTCTTCAGCCTGATGCGGCAGGCTGTTTAAGATGCCTGTCTCTGTCATTTCCGTTTATTGTACTTCACGACTGCTGCTGCGGATATTTTTACGGATATAAAAAAACAGCAGTTCCTGCTGTATCCCAGCTATTAGAGCAATCTTCAAGAATTATAACCCTTATTGGGATTAGTATACTGTTTCAAAAAAGTGGAATTACCATGACACCCGAAGCTGCCCTTATAACTAATCTTCTCGGTGAAATAACAGCGGGTGTATATTCTTTATTAAGAGTCAGGCATCATAAAAATAAAGGAAACAACAACCTTATTCCAGCAATTAAATCCTTACCTGTAACACTAAAATTTGCTCTTCCTCTGTCATTAAACAGTCTTTTGCTTCATCTTTTCCAGAGTGCAGAAGCTGTTTTAATTCCTGCACAGCTAATGGTGTCCGGTTGTTCATCCAGTGAATCTCTTAAATTATACGGAATTCTAAGCGGAATGGCTATGCCACTAATAATGCTTCCATCTGTTCTTACTAATTCACTGGCTGTACTTTTAATGCCATCTGTTGCAGAAGAAAGTAAAAATACAGGTACAACAATTCAAAATACTATTAAAGTATGCTTAAATCTTGGCATACTCAGTATATTCTTATATTATTTTTTTCTGTCCCATGTTGGTGCATATATATTTGGTGAAGAACTGCTGTACCAGTTTACCAGACTGTTATCCTTTCTGTGTCCATTCATATATATGTCAACCACAATAACAAGCATCCTTAATGGAGCAGGAAAAACAACCTATACATGTATACTAAATACATTAGGTATTGCAATCCGCCTGTCTTCACTTGTATTTCTAGTACCCAGATATGGAATCAATGCATATCTGTACAGCCTTTTGATTTCAAAAATTTCAGTATGTTTACTTGGATACATAAAAATAAGCCACCTGTTCCATATAAAAATGGACGCAGGCAGCTACATTATCAAGCCCTTGCTTTGTTCATCACTCGCTACGGGAATATCACTTTTTTCAACATATCTTTTCAAAACCATGTCAGCTTCCATTGGGCTAAATGTGTATGCTTCACCAATATGTGAAACAATTGTAAGAATGGCTGCCGCCTGTCTTGCTGTTGTAATATACTTTATTCAGTGGTATATCTTTTCAAGGTTAATGGGAGCAAAAACCGGTAAAGGGGCGTCATTATAATACTGCTCATTCATTTTATACTCATTCTTTAGCCATTCTATGGCATTTTGCCTTCCTTCATTATCAAAAGTGAAGGAAGCTTTTTTTATTAAAGATGAATCACTATCATCTCTTAATACAGCATCATATCCATATGGTCCACGCCAACAGCAGACTTCCATGTTAAAATCTGGTTTTTCACCTGTTCTTAACAGCCGGTACCTCATATTATAGTGCTGTCCGCTGTATATACCTCCATAGGCAAAGAAATTGAGCGGCATTATTTCTTTTTCATCAATCATGACAATCTCCATTTCAAAGTTATAATAACAATAAATCACAAAAAACTACTCAAGAACATAAGGCGTAATCTGGTAAACATAATAATTTAACCAGTTAGTATAGAGGTTATTTGCATGGCTTCTCCATGAAAGCTCTGGTCTCCTGTTGCAGTCATCCTCTGGATAATAATTGACAGGTAATGCTACATCATCAAGCCCCTTATCCAAATCTCTTTTATATTCCTGGTCAAGAGTTACCCTGTCGTATTCAGGATGTCCCATTACAAATATCTGTTTACCCTCTTCTGCCATAACAAGATATATTCCCGCTTCTTTAGAATCTGCAAGTACCTTAAGATTATGGTTTTTAAGAATATCCTCTCTGCATGCCTCTGTATATCTTGAATGAGGAGCATAGAAATAGTCATCAAAACCTCTTACAAGGGGTTCCTTCCTGTTTAACACATGATGTCTGTATACGCCTGACAGCTTATGATCTAACAGACTTTTCTTAATTCCATAATGATAGAACAACCCAGCCTGGGCTCCCCAGCATATGTGAAGAGTTGACGTAATATGCGTCTTTGACCACTCCATAATCATGGTAAGTTCTTCCCAGTAATCAACTTCAGTAAAATCCAGCTTTTCAACCGGTGCTCCGGTAATAATAAGACCATCAAACTTTCTGTTTTTCAATTCAGAAAATGTCTGGTAAAACTTCTTAAGATGGGAACCTGATGTATTCTTTGAAGCATGGCTTTCCAGCTGCATAAATGTAACATCAATCTGTAAAGGAGTATTAGAAAGAGCTCTTAAAAGCTGTAATTCTGTATCCTGCTTAATTGGCATAAGATTAAGAATTACTATACGAAGTTCCCTGAAATCCTGAGAAAGGGCCCTCTTCTCATCCATCACAAATATGTTTTCTTCTTCCAGCTCAGCTTTAGCCGGTAAATCACTCTGTATTCTAATTGGCATAACAATCCTCCTAACTAATCATGCTTAAGAATTCGTCAATGGAAACCACCTTTATTCCAAGCTCCATAGCCTTTGTAAGCTTTGAACCGGCTGCCTCTCCTGCAATAACCATGTCCGTTTTCTTACTCACACTTCCCGTACATTTTCCTCCATTGGTAATAATAAGATTTTCCAAATCTTTTCTTCCATAATTATCAAAACTTCCTGTTACAACAATAGTCTTTCCAGAAAGCTTGTCAGATGAAGCCGTTGTTTCCGGCATAACCATATTAACTCCGAATTTTTTCAGTTTGTTAAGAACTTCTCTGTTGTCTTCATCCTGGAAAAAAGAATAAATGCTCTCTGCCGTTGTCTGTCCAATATCTGGAATATTAACAAGCTCTTCTGCTGTTGCATCCATAAGCTCATCTATACTTCTGTAATGGCTCATTATCTCTTTAGCTGTTGACTTGCCAACGTTTCTGATTCCAAGGGCTGTAAGAAGCTTATCCGGCGTATTGTTTTTTGAATTATCAATTGCATTAAGAAGCTTATCTGTATTCTTTTCCTTACCAATAATCCCCTTTTCCACAAGCTCATTACGATATTGTTTCAATCCATATATATCAGCATAGTCATTAATATACCCCAGATTAATAAGACTTT
>CALZFR010000044.1 GCA_945648485.1 uncultured Eubacterium sp.
ATTACTAAAGAAATTGACAGGGAAAGTAAGATTATTGAAGATTTGTTATCAATAGTCCGTCTGGATAAATCAGCAGGAAATCTCAACATATCTTCTGTAAATATTAATGAGCTTATTGAGGTTGTATTAAAGCGTCTCAAACCACTGGCGGAAAAGAAGAATGTTGAAGTGCTGTTTGAAAGCTTCAGACCGGTAGTGGCTGAGGTGGATGAGGTAAAGATAACACAGGTGGTATCAAATCTGGTAGAGAATGCCATCAAATATAATATTAATGATGGCTGGGTTCATGTTTCCCTCAATGCGGATTATCAGTATCTGTATATAAGGGTTGAGGATTCAGGTATTGGTATTCCTGAACAGAGCCAGGATATGGTATTTGACCGATTCTACAGAGTAGATAAGGCAAGGTCAAGGGAGACAGGAGGTACTGGACTTGGACTTGCTATTGTACAGCAGATTGTTGTTCTTCATCATGGTACAATCAAGCTGTACAGTGAGGATGGTAATGGAACTACATTTACCGTAAGAATTCCGTTGAACTATGTTGGTTAGGTTTTTTACTTTTGGTTCGTGATTAAGGATTGGAGATTGTTTTGAATTCATTAAAATTATTTAAGAGTAGAATAATATTGATTTCTGTCATCCTGTCTGGATTATTTATAATGATTTCAACCATGCCGGGATGTGGCAGGAAGCAGGGAAATACCTACAGCATATATTACAGGAATGCTGCCGGAAATAAGCTTACAACATTGGATTACGTTACCAGTACGAAGAATCAGAATGAGCTTGTTAAGGAACTTTTTGACCAGATGGGTAAGTTTAACAAGAAAGATGACTGTATGCCTTTAAAGCCGGATAATGTTACCATGGAAAAATATGAAATCCTTAAGAATGTTCTGTACGTCTATCTTAATAAGGATTATGACCTGCTTGAACCAACAGAGGAACTCCTTTTAAGGGCAGGACTGGTAAAGATGTTTACCCAGATTGAAGGTATTGAGTATATAAGGTTTTATGTTGATGGTTCTCCAGCCACATACAACGACGGTTCATTTGTGGGGCTTATGTCGCCATCTGATTTCGTTGATGATTCTAATGATAATCTGGAGAGCGTTGAATGGAAAAAGGTTACGCTGTATTATGCTAATAAGCTTGGAACCAGGCTTGTAAAGAAGAGTGAGACTATTGCTGTGGGAAAAAGTACTTCAGTTGAAAGAATTCTTGTGGAGGATTTGATTAAGGGACCATCAAACCCGGAAATGTCAGGAACTCTCCCATCAACTCTTAAGGTCTTAAGTGTTTCAGTAAGTGAGAGAGTGTGTTATGTTAACTTAAGCTCGGCATTTATTAATGAGATGGTTAATGTATCTAATGAGATTCCCATTTATTCTATTGTTAATACACTTTGTGATCAGGGTAACATAGATTCTGTTAAGATTATGATTAACGGAGATTCATCAAAAAGTTACCGTGAGGTAATTAGTCTTGAGAATACTTTCTCATTTAACAGTGATATTGTTGAACCGGAAGAATAGAAGTGTTTTTATTATGAATTAGTATATGATTTGGAGGTGGAGTGTATAAGAAGACCACTTTGCCTGATTGCGCTGGCAGTTATCTTTATTGATATATGTCTGTTGCAGTTAGGCGTGTTTGAAAATACTCCCTATATTCCAGATTCTTTTGTCAATATAACTGGTGAAGTTACAGCAGTAAAAAATATGGAATATGGTGTTGGGTATTACCTTAATAATGGTATATATGTAATCTCTGATTCAGGCTCAGAGATTTCTGTTGGTGATAAGCTATCTGTATCCGGAGTTGTTAAAGAATTTCAGGAACCAAGGAATGATGGACAGTTTAACCAGAAGCTGTATTACCGTTCTATAGGAATTACATGTCAGGTCAAAGCGAAGGAAATTTCTGTGATTTCCTGTAGCAATCTATTATCCGATAATATTTCCCAGATTAAAGACAATATATCAGATACATTTGATAAAATAGCACAAGGTGAAGATTCAGCAGTTCTTAAGGCTGTAATTCTAGGGGATAAATCCAGCATGGATAAGGATTATTATTCCCTGTACCAAAGAAATGGAATAGCGCATCTTCTGGCAATTAGTGGACTGCATGTATCATTTGTTGGTATGGCAATTTACAGGTGGCTGAGGAAAAGGGGTGTTTCTTTCATACTGTCATTTGGCATGGCAGTGTCATTTCTTGTGATATATGCATTGTTAACTGGAAATGGGCTATCGGCAAGGCGTGCCATAATTATGTGTGTTGTGAAGATGGGCGCAGAGGTTTTGGGAAAGATGTATGATGCTTTATCAGCTCTTTCTCTTGCTGCCATTGTGCTTATAACAGAGAATCCATTTGTTGTGGTAAATGCAGGATTTCTGCTGTCTTTTTCTGCTATTCTTGGAATCAGTCTTGTTGTTTCACCTCTGTCAAATATTGTATCTTTAAGAATTGATGGCTGGGTGGATAACATATACTTTGATACTCCTGTACTTATTAAGCTGATAAAAAGGGCAGTAAGATGGGGGATTTTGTCTCTGGTATCAAGTCTTGGAATCAGTATGTTTATGCTTCCGGTAATATTATATTATTATTTTGAGGTGCCTGTATTTAGTGTTATTCTAAACATATTTGTTCTTCCGTTAATGTCAGTAATTCTGTTTGCAGGGATTACAGGAGGAATGTTGGCATTATTGTGTATGCCTGTTGGAACATTTTTTATGGGCAGTGTCCATTATATTCTTAAATTCTATCAGTTGTTATGCACCCTCACTGACAGCCTTCCATTCAACAGATGGGTTGCAGGCAGGCCGGAAATATGGCAGATTATTCTTTATTACATAATATTATTGTGTGCTGTTTATATGGCTAAGAGGTGTCATAACAGGATAAAGGTTCTTGGAACCGGAATTTTTCTTTTGGTATTAACCATGTCTGTTAAAAATTTACATGATTTTCAGGTGCATATGATTGACGTTGGGCAGGGAGATTCTATATATATAAGCACAGATAATCTTAATATGCTGTTTGACGGTGGAAGTTCAGACATCAAACAGCCAGGGAAATACAGAATTTATCCATTTTTGAAATGCAAAGGTGTAAGCAGGCTGGACTATGTATTTATAAGCCACAGTGACAGTGACCATATTAATGGTATAATAGAACTTATTGAAATGCAGGATTCATCCTTCAGAATTAAAACAGTTGTTATGCCTGATATTTCTTTTAAGCTTAAGGATGAAAACTATAAGGAGCTTGTTGAAAAGGCAAAACAGGCTGGAGTTAAGGTACTATACGCAAACGCAGGTAATATCAGCCTTAACAGTAATAAACTGAATATTTCATGTCTTAGCCCTGAGATGAATGAACCTTATAGTGATATTAATTCTTCATCTGCCGTTTATATGGTTGAATATGATGGTCATAGAATGATTTTGACAGGAGATATGACTAAAGAAACCGAGAAAAAAATTATGAAAACTGGAATAGGAAAAACAGATATTTTAAAAGTTGCACATCATGGCTCCAAAACATCCAGTATGAAAGAATTTATCAGTAAATTGTCTCCGGACATGGCGATAATATCCTGTGGAATTAATAACAGGTATGGTCATCCTGATTCAGAGACTTTGGAAGTGTTGAAAGACACTGGCTGTAATGTATTTGAAACAGATTTGTCTGGCCAGATAAGTATATTTTATAATAAAAAAACGTGGGTAATAAAGACAAAAATAAAATGATATGTTAAAATGCTTACTAGATTTTCAAAGGGAAGGTTAGTTTCTATGGAAAAGATTAATGCAGATATCAAAGCAAATGAATTTAAACCAGTTTATCTTTTGTATGGGGATGAACCTTATCTGAAGAAGCAGTATGAGGATAAGCTTATTAAAGCCGTAGTTTCAGACGATACAATGAACTATTCTTATTTTGACAAGGAAAGTGTATCTGTAAAAGAAATTATGTCAATAGGAGATACACTACCTTTCTTTGCAGAAAAAAGGCTTATTGTAGTTGAAAACAGTGGATTTTTTAAAAGTTCTAATGATGAGCTGGCAATCTATATTAAGAACATGCCGGATTATCTTATTATTATATTTGTAGAGGAACAGATTGATAAAAGAAATAAACTGTACAAGTCTGTCAGTGAGACAGGATATGTGTCAGAGATGAATGCCCAGCCTGTTTCTGTTCTTACAAAGTGGATTAAGGGGCTGTTCCATGCTGAAAATAAGGAGATTACAGGTGATGCGGTCACATGTCTGCTTGACAGGACAGGTGCTTCTATGAACCTAATAAAGCAGGAGATTGAGAAGCTTGTAACATATGTGGATAACAGACCGGTTATAGAAAAACAGGATGTTGAGGCTGTATGCTCAACCCAGACAGTGAGCAGAATATTTGAGATGATATCAGCAATTGGTGAAAAAAACCAGCAAAAGGCGTTGAAGCTGTATTATGATCTGCTTACCCTTAAGGAAAAACCTATGAGTATATTGTTTCTTATTGTACGGCAGTTTAATGGTATTCTCCAGGTTGCCCAGGGGCTTTCCCAGGGGAAAAACAATTCATCGTTGGCAAAGGAAATTGGAATACAGCCTTTTCTGGTAGGGAAATATGGTTCCTGTGCCAGAAAGTTTACTCCTGAAATTCTCTACAGTGCATTAAAGGACTGCGCCCAGGTGGAAGAGGATGTTAAGTCAGGAAAGCTTATTGACAGGATAGCTGTTGAGATGATTATTATTAAATATAGCTCATGATTATTTTAATATGAAAAAACCCTGAATGTGAGTGGGTGAGCACATTCAGGGTTTAACAATATATTATTCTCTATAAAAACTATAAAGAGTTAACAGCCTTTGTAATACGAGAAACCTTTCTTGCAGCTGTGTTCTTGTGGAAAATTCCCTTAGAAGCAGCCTTAGAGATCTCAGCGATTGCAACTGGTAAAGCAGCCTCTGCAGCAGCCTTGTCCTTTGCCTCAACAGCAGCGTCAACCTTCTTTACAAAAGTCTTAACTCTAGACTTGATAGCCTTGTTTCTGTCAGCTCTAACCTGACTTGTAACTACTCTTTTCTTAGCAGATTTAATGTTAGCCAAACCTGTCACCTCCAAATGTTTAATAATAATAGCTGTTTCTCATTAAAGCCGGACACGGACGTTCTAATGTAAACATACTTCTGTATTCTATAATACATACCCGGATGTGTCAACTATAATTTAGGAAAATTGTGTAAAAATTTATATTGGAATTTTCTTATATCCTGTTCAGTGAAAACACAGTATACAGACTTGATTTTAGGATATTCTATATATATATGGACATTTTGTATTAATGACCATCAGGAGAGTAGAAAGAGGGAACAGGTATGGATAATGATTTTTTTTTATCACAGTCAAGAACGGACCTGGCTGTAGAGTTAAATGATACTGTTGATAAAGAGGACACAGCCTATAAGGGAGTTAAGGTAAGAGAGTTTACAGATGGTCCAACGGGAATTAAGATTTCACAGCTTACTATAACTGACAAAGACGGAGAAAGGCTGTTTAATAAGGAACAGGGAACATATATAACTATAGAGGCTTCAGAGTGCTGTCTTGGAGACGAGGAGTATGACAATTCGCTGGTAAATATTATTACAGAACAGCTTTTTAAACTGATAGAGCCATTGATAGTTAATAATAAAAATATACTGGTAATTGGTCTTGGAAACAGGGACATTACTGCGGATTCATTGGGACCTAATGTGGTGGAAGGCCTTTTAATAAACAGACATATAGTTAATGTGACATCTGACAATTACAGGCTTTCTTCTCTTGTTCCAGGTGTTATGGCACAAACAGGAATGGAGACATCACAGATAATAAAAGGAATTGTTAATACAACGAAACCTGGAGTTGTAATTGCTATTGATGCTCTGGCAGCCAGAAGTGTAAATCACCTGAATAAAACATTTCAGATTTCTGATAAGGGAATTCATCCTGGTTCTGGGGTAGGAAATCATAGAGCAGGTATTACCAGTGAATCTGTAGGTGTTCCAGTTATTGCCCTGGGAGTTCCTACAGTTATTGAGATGAATAATATGTTTGTGACTCCGAAGGATGTTGATATTGTGGTACGTGCCAATGCAGATATTCTATCGGATTCCATTAATTCACTGGTATATTCTTATGAAACATAAATAATAGACTGGACACATATATTAGATTAGCGTGGAAGCGAATTTAATTATGTAAAGGTTTCATAATGAAAAGTATCAGGTCAAAAACAAGAATAAGACATAAAGGTGTTCTGGCAGCAGTAATAGTAACAGTTTCTGCTGCCATTATCAGTTTATGTGGTACAACTGTTATGACTTTTATTCTGGAATACACCGGAAATGCAGTGATATCACTTGGTGTGCCTGTGGCTGAATACTATGAAAATGCAGAAAATATCCAGGATGAGAATCTGGTAGATAATTTGATTGATGAGGTATATCCTGCAAGAATGGTATATCAGCTTACTTATAATCATGAACTTGGTAATGAGACCAGTTATTCCATTAATGTTCTAAGCAGCAGTGTTGTGTCAACCAATACAGGGAATGTTGGGGAGCCTGTCCCAGCTGATGAAAACGAATCAGACAATAATATACAAACTGATACAGACCAATCATCAGCAGATGTTGTTTCAAGACATGTTTATTCTGGAAATACATATACCAGAGAGCAGCTGTATAATTACAGTTTTACAAGAAAATTCTACACCGTTACCAGCACAACAAGTCTCACAAACAGTATATTAAAACCTGAGGAGTTTCTAAATAAAGACATGACTATATCTCATGGCAGTGAAACCCCACAAATTCTTATATTCCATACCCATTCACAGGAAGGATTTGTTGATTCGGTTGAAGGGGATGATACTACTACAATTGTAGGAGTTGGAGATTATCTGACAGAGCTTCTTACAACAAAATATGGTTATAATGTTATTCATGATAGAACCGTATATGACTATGTGGACGGAAAACTGGACAGAAGTAAGGCATACACATATGCAGAAAGGGGTATTGAAGCTATACTTAATGAAAATCCTGACATTGACGTTGTGATTGACCTTCATAGAGATGGAGTTTCTGAGAATACAAGGCTGGTTACTGATATTGATGGAAAAAGAATGGCAAAAGTTATGCTGTTTAACGGGATAAGCTACAGCAATGCCTGTGGGGATATTACATATCTTAACAATCCCTACAGGGATGATAATCTAGCCATGAGTCTTCAGATGCATCTTCTGGGGGAAGCCTATTATCCTGGATTCTTACGAAATATATATATAAATGCATACAGGTACTGTCTGCATGAGAGAGGAAAATCTATGCTTATTGAAGCCGGGGCACAGACAAATACTTATGAAGAGGTTAAGCTTTCAATGGAGCCATTGGCAGATTTGCTTGATAAACTATTAAAAGGGGAGAAAGCATATTAAATAAGCGAAAAAAAGAAGTTTATTAAGAGATATTGACAAGTATAAAATACTGTACTATACTAATAAAAGGTTATTGATATTAATATTAATATCAGTATCCTTTTCATTTTGCCTGTCTTTTATATCTTAAGCTGTTAAGATATATAATCTATATTCATATATATTTCATTTTCACTCTGAGGTTTGCATATTCCGAAAGGAGATTTAATGAATTATCAGGAATTTATGCAGATTATTAAAGAAACAGTGGAGATGATAGCTCCAGAAGGGACGAATGTCTCGATTAATCACGTAATAAAAAACAACGGAAAAGAGATGGATGGTTTGTCTATTATGGAAAAAAACTACAATATAGCACCATCAATATATCTTGACAGATATTATAAACAGGCTCTGGAGGGAAGAAACATAAGTGATATTGCACAGGAAATTCTTGCGATACACAATGATAACAAGGACAACTTCTCCTTTGACTGCGACAGATTTGCCGATTATAAGTCAATAAAAAACAGAATTGCCTACAAGCTGATTAATTATGAAAGAAACCAGAAACTGCTACAGGATATTCCATATATTAAGATTATGGATCTGGCGTTGGTTTTTTACTGTATTTATAGTCAGGAGGCAGGAAGTTCAGCGTCAGTACTGATTAAAAACAGTCACCTTGAGATGTGGGATATTGATATTAATACTCTTCATCAGGATGCAAAAAACAACACACCTAAACTACTTGAAAGCATGGTAAAACCAATGAGTTCAATGCTGCATGATATAGCGGGAAGGATGTGCCATGATGGATTAGAGCTTGATGAGGAGGCAAAGAATATAATAGATTTTGTTGATGATTATGATTCAACACTTTCAGAATGTCGGGAGGATGACATGTATATTCTTACCAATAAAACTATGATTAATGGTGCATGTACAATGATTTACGAGGGAGTGCTGGATAATCTGGCTACACAGCTGAATAAAGACCTGTATATTCTTCCATCATCAATTCATGAGCTTATTGTAATTCCGAAAAAAAGCAATCTGGAAGAGGATGATTTGAAGAGTATGGTATGGCAGGTTAATCGTGAAGGTGTATCTAAAGATGAGGTACTGTCAGATTCGGTTTATTATTATTCGTCAGGTACAAAACAATTGTGCACAATATAAAAGTGTGCACGATGGGGGTCGAACCCACGGCCTTTCGCTCCGGAGGCGAACGCTCTATCCACTGAGCTACGTGCACATATATAATAAACAATTACCAGCATATTTTATAACAAAATTTTATGAATGGCAATAAATAAAATAATATGTTAGTATTATACTTACATTCCAATTAGCAGGTGGATTATTATTAATATGGATGAGAGAATTAACAAATATTTAAGCAGCTGTGGATATTGTTCAAGACGCGAGGCAGACAGGCTTATTAATGATAACAGGGTAATGATAGATGGAAAACCAGCCCAGCTTGGCAGCCGTGTTACGGATGGACAGATTGTTACGGTGGATGGAAACAGGGTATTTGCTGAGGAGGAGATTATTCTTCTCGCTTTTAACAAGCCGGTTGGAATTGTGTGTACAACAACAGACAACCAGGGAAGTAACAATATTGTTGATTATATTGGATATGATAAAAGAATATACCCGGTAGGCCGTCTTGACAAAGATTCAGAAGGACTGATTCTGTTAACTAACCAGGGGCAGCTTATGGATGATATTCTTCGTTCTGTTAATGGCCACGAGAAGGAATATACTGTAACAGTTAATAAAAAGCTGTCAAAAGACTTTGAAAAGAGAATGTCACAGCCTATGTACATTAAGGAACTGGATCGCTGGACCAGGAATTGTACAGTGAAGGTGACAGGGGATTATAGTTTTAATATTATACTTACCCAGGGACTTAACAGACAAATAAGAAGAATGTGCCAGATACTTGGTTATAAAGTGGTGAAGCTGCAGAGAATAAGAATTATGAACATACTTCTTGGCGATTTACAGACAGGACAGTACAGGCAAGTTACCAGTAATGAGTATAATGAACTTTTAAGTCAGATTAACAGAGATTAGAATATATCATTAAGGCGGTATGAAATAATGGAATACAGAATATTTGATAGTTTTAACAACAGGGAAGATTATGAGAAGCTAAAAAAAATAATTGATTATCACATGGACAGGTATTATAACAATGATAATCCAGAAATCAGTGATTATGAATATGATCAGCTTATGATTAATCTAAAAAAATTTGAGAATATTCACCCTGACTGGGTTACTCCTGATTCACCATCCCAGAAAATTGGCGGAACTGCAAAGAGAGAGGCTGGTGTGAAAGTCACTCATAACGTGCCAATGCTTTCAATAGAGGATGTATTCACTAAAGAGGATGTGTCTCTATGGATTGACAAGGTAAAAAGTATCCACCCAGATGCTCTGTTTTCTGTAGAAACTAAAATTGACGGATTATCCATGACGTTAAGATATGAAAGAAACAGTGATAACCGGCTTGAACTTACAATGGGTGAAACAAGAGGAGATGGTCTTGTTGGTGAGGATGTTACAGCTAATGCTTTAGTTATTAAGGATGTATCCAGATATATTGATTATGATTGCCAGTCCCTGGAACTGAGAGGTGAGGTCTATATGTCCCATCAGGATTTTATCAGGTATAACCAGGAGCAGGAAGAACTTGGAAAGAAAGAGGCTGCTAATCCCAGAAATCTTGCTGCCGGCACTTTAAGGCAGCTTGACCCGGCAATTACGAAGGAACGTGGACTTAAGATGTTTGTATTTAATGTTCAAAGTGGACCACAGGAGCTTGTTACAAGCCATACCAGAGGTCTTTCTGTTCTTCAGGAAAAAGGCGTGGCTGTAGTTTTTAACAGGTTATGTTCAGGAAAGGAAGAGGTTATTGCTGCCATAGATGAAATTGGGGATATGAGAGGAAGTCTTCCATATGACATTGATGGAGCAGTAGTTAAGATAGACCAGATAAGTTACAGAGATGATTTTCCTGCAGGAAGCAAGTATTCCAGTGGACATATTGCTTACAAGTATCCTCCAGAAGAAAAAGAAGTTGTTATGGAGTCTATTGAGGAGGATGTTGGAAGAACAGGTAAACTCACATTTGTAGGACATGTGTATGATAAAGCTACCGGCAAACCAGCCAGATTATGTGGGACAAGTGTATCAAAGGTTACTCTCCACAATCAGGACTATATTAATGAGATGCAGATAGGTATCGGTGGAACATATCTTCTTAAGAAGTCAGGAGATGTTATTCCTAAGCTTTGTGGACTTGTAACACCGCCACAAGAGGTATATAAAGCATCTACAGTCTGTCCGGTATGCGGACATAAGCTGGTTAAGGATGAGAATATGTCGGATATCAGATGTATTAATCCATCATGTCATGCACAGCTTTTACGTACAGTATC
>CALZFR010000045.1 GCA_945648485.1 uncultured Eubacterium sp.
AAGATACAAGGGACTTGGAGAGATGGACCCGGAACAGCTGTGGGAGACAACCCTTAATCCAGATACAAGAATTTTAAAACAGGTTGAAATTGAGGATGCCAGAATGGCTACAGAGGTTACATCACTTCTTATGGGCAGCGATGTTCCTCCACGAAGAGAATTTATATATAATCATGCTAATGAAGCTGAGATTGATGCCTGATTGATAATCTATACGATAGTGGAATGGAGAATTAAATGTCTGAGAATATTATTAAAACAGAGTATTCTGAACTGATGCAGAAGTCATTTATTGATTACTCAATGAGTGTTATTACTGCAAGAGCTCTCCCGGATGTCAGGGATGGATTAAAGCCGGTTCAGAGAAGAGTACTTTATGCCATGGATCAGCTGGGATTAAATTATGATAAGCCACATAGAAAATCTGCCCGTATTGTTGGTGATGCCATGGGTAAATATCATCCACATGGTGACAGTTCAATCTATGAAACTCTTGTGGTTTTATCCCAGGATTTTAAAAAAGGAATGGCACTTGTAGACGGCCATGGTAATTTTGGCTCAATTGAAGGTGATGGTGCCGCTGCCATGCGTTATACAGAGGCAAAGCTTAAGAAGTTTACACAGGATGTGTACCTCGCTGATCTGGATAAGGATGTGGTGGATTTCGTACCTAATTTTGATGAGACAGAAAAAGAACCGTCTGTTCTTCCAGTAAGAATTCCTAATCTTCTGATTAATGGTGCAGATGGTATTGCTGTTGGTATGACAACAAATATTCCAACACATAATCTGGGAGAAGTTGTAGATGCTGTATGTGCATACATGGATAATAATGACATAACAACAGAAGAACTTCTTGGACTGATGCCAGGACCTGATTTTCCAACAGGTGGTATTGTAATCAATAAGTCAGAATTGTCTGACATATATGAGACTGGAACAGGTAAGATTAAGCTTCGTGGCAAGGTTGTGCTTGAGCCTGGACAGAGGAAAAGTGACAGGGATAAGCTGGTTATTACAGAAATACCTTATACAATGATTGGTGCCAATATCGGTAAGTTTATATCTGATATTGTTGACCTTGTTGAGACAAAGAAAACTACTGATATTGTGGATGTGTCTAATGAATCTTCAAAGGAAGGTATTAGAATAGTACTTGAATTAAAAAAGAATGCGGATGTTGAGAATCTGAAAAATCTCCTTTATAAGAAGACTAAGCTTGAGGATACATTTGGTGTCAATATGCTTGCAATTGTTGATGGTAAGCCTGAAACTCTTGGACTTAAGAAGATTATAATGCATCATGTCGATTTCCAATTCCAGCTGGCTACAAGGAAATATACAACTCTTCTTAACAAAGAGCTTGCCAACAAGGAGATTAAGGAAGGTCTTATCAGGGCATGTGATATAATTGACCTGATTATTGAGATATTAAGAGGAAGTTCTAATCTTAAGATGGCAAAAGAATGTCTCATTAATGGTAATACAGATGGCATTAAATTCAAGTCTGAAAATTCCAGGAAACAGGCATCAAAGCTTGATTTTACTGAAAAACAGGCTTCTGCCATTCTTGAGATGCGACTTTATAAACTCATTGGGCTTGAAGTTCTTGCTCTTAAGAAGGAGTACGATGAATGTCTTAAGAAAATAGCTGAATATGAAAAAATACTGGGAAGCAGAAATGCTATGGCAAAGGTAATTAAAGCAGAGCTGTTAAAGATTAAGAAAGAATACAGCTTCCCTAGAAAAACAGTTATTGAAGATGCCCAGGCAGCTGTATTTGTGGAAAAAGAGATTCCTGAACAGGAAATTATGTTTATTATGGACCGTTTTGGTTATGCCAAAACCATTGATATGGCGGCATACGAGCGTAACAGGGAAGTAATCCACAGCGAGTACAAATACATTTTCTCCTGCATGAATACAGATAAGATATGTATTTTTACGGATAATGGACTGCTTCATCAGATTAAGATAAAAGATATTCCTTTCAGTACACGTTTCAGGGATAAAGGGGTGCCTATTGATAATCTGGGAAATTATAACAGCAGTGGTGAATATATAATATACATGTGCCCATTTGAAAGAATTAAAAGCCAGAAGCTTCTTTTTACAACTAAAATGGGAATGATGAAGATTGTGGACACAGCTGAGTTTGATGTGGCAAAGAAGACTGTTGCTGCTACAAAACTTACAGAAGAAGATTCTGTTATTAGTATTAATGAAACTGATGTCAGGGTAGAAGCGTACTCTAAGTTTAATTATGATGGAACTATTGTTGAGGTGGAAGAAGTCCTAAGCGATAAGAATGTTATCCTTCAGACTGCCGGAGGAGTATTCCTTAAATTCCCTCTTACAGATATTCCTATGAAAAAGAAGTCTGCAGTAGGAGTGCGGGGAATTAAGCTGTCAAAGGATGATTATGTTGAGGATGTATTTCTTCTTGGTGAAGGTGATGAGTTTACCATGGATTATAAAGGAAAAACTATTGACTTTGGAAAGATGAAGCTTAATCACAGAGATAGTAAAGGAACCAGGGTCAAGATATAATTCTTGACATGGCAATGATTCTGTTGTATGGAAGCATTCTTATTTCTGCAATAATGAACAGCGAGAAGAGTACCAAGTCATTGTACAGTGAGAAACTGACAAGTATTGCTGTTGCCGTACTTCAGTCATATGATAATCTTATGGATGGAAGCTATTCATTGAAAAACGGGCAGGTTTATAAGGGCAATACTCCTCTTACAGAAGATTTGCTTGATGCCATCTATAATAAAGATGAAGTACATATGACAATATTCTATGGAGATACAAGATATCTTACCACAATTAAAGATTCAGGTGGTAATAGAATTGTTGGAACCAAGGCATCTGATGCAGTAATTGATACAGTATTAAATCAAGGTGAAAATTATATTTCCGAGGGCGTAGATATTCAGGGGATTAAGTATTTTGCTACATATGAACCATTAAAGAATGGTGAGGAGATTGTAGGTATCCTGTTTATAGGTCTTGAACAGAGTAAGATTCAGGAAGTAATTAATGGTCTTATTGTTCATATGGTGGTTGTTGGTTCAATAATTGCAGTAGTGCTTCTTGCAATTACATTTGTTGTGTGCCTGATGCTTGTTAAATCTATCCAGATAGTGGCCAATGACTTAAGAACTCTGACAGATGGTAATCTGAATATTGACTGTCATGTTAAGAAGATTAATAAGAATGATGAAATCGACGGACTGGCAGACTGCACTAATAAATTAGCTGAAAGATTAAGAGAGGTTGTAGACAGAATCCAGAAGAACAGTGGAATATTAAACAGTGATTCGGTAAAGCTTAATGATGTTGTATCTGACACCTCTTCATCTGTTTCTAATGTAGTGTCAGCCATGGATGATGTTGCACATGGTGCAACAAACCAGGCAGAGACATCTTCAGATTTAATGGCTAATATTGAAGAATTATCTGCAAAGCTCGATATGATAACAAGCCATATTGATGAACTTAATGAAACTACCAAATCAGTATCAGATGATGCCATGGACACAAAGCATATCATGAACGAATTGCTTGGCATTAATGAGGATACTAAGAACAGTGTAGAAGCTATTGTTAATCAGAGCCGTGATACTTTAAATGCAGTGGAAGAGATTAACAGTATTGTAAGAGCTATAGAAGAGATTACAACCCAGACTAATCTGTTAAGTCTTAATGCCAGCATTGAGGCCGCAAGAGCAGGCGAATCGGGCAGGGGATTTGCAGTTGTTGCAGGAGAGATAGGTGCACTTGCACAGCAGAGTGCAGATTCGGCTAAAAAGATTTCTATCATAATTAGTAATATTGTAAGCCAGGTAGAAAAGTCATCAGCCCTTAGTGATGATTTAAGCAAGAATGCAAGTCATCAGATTAATAAGCTTGCAGATACACAGAGAACTATGGAGACAGTATTAAGTGGTGTTGAGGATATTTCAACTAATACGGACAGCATTTATTCTGAGGTTAAGAGTCTTATGTTAATTAAAGACAGCATATCTGATTCAGTTGAGACTTTATCTGCAACATCCCAGGAGAACGCTGCTGCTTCTCAGGAAACATCTGCCAGCGCAACAGTAATTGAAGGTAATATGTCAGTACTTAAAGATTCAAGTGATGACATCTCTAATGTTGCCAGCGATTTACATGAGGCAGTAAGTTATTTCAATTAGAATTAGTATATCAAGGCATAATAACAGGAGCTTCCACAGACAATATATATGTTTGTGAAAGCTCCTGTTTTTGTTTTGTGAAAGCAAATTTAATTCTTATTCATATATTCTTCATAGATTTTGATTACTTTTGCCATAATCTCAGGGCCTGGAGCACCAAGAGTAAGTCTCTTCTCAACACATGTCTTAAGGCTGATTGCGTCATATACATCATCCTCGAATTCAGGACATACTGACTTGTAATCAGACAATGGAAGTTCATCAAGCGAAATTCCTCTGTCAATACACATAAGAACCAGTTGTCCAATAATTCCGTGAGCATCCCTGAATGGAACTCCCTTCTTAACAAGGTAGTCAGCTGCATCGGTAGCATTGGTAAATCCCTTTTTAGCCGAATCCTCCATTCGGGCTGTGTTGAATTTCATAGTATCAATCATGCCTTTAAATAGACTAATGCATCCCTTGACAGTATCAATAGCATCAAATGTGAGTTCCTTGTCTTCCTGCATATCTTTGTTATATGCAAGAGGAATCCCTTTCATTGTGGTGAGAATACTTACAAGGGCACCATATACACGGCCTGTTTTTCCACGTACAAGTTCTGCTATATCAGGGTTTTTCTTCTGTGGCATAATACTTGAACCTGTACTGTATGCATCATCCAGTTCAATGAATCTGTATTCATTGGAATTCCAGATACATATTTCTTCTGAAAACCTGCTTAAATGCATCATTATAGTTGAAAGAGCACTTAAGAATTCTATTAAGTAATCCCTGTCAGATACGGAATCCATACTGTTAAGTGTAGGTCCGTTAAAACCAAGAAGACTGGCAGTCATTTCCCTGTCTAACGGATAAGTAGTTCCTGCAAGAGCACCTGCTCCAAGAGGGCAGTAGTTCATTCTGTTGTATATGTCTGAAAGTCTGCTCCTGTCTCTGCAAAACATCTCAAAATAAGCTCCAAAATGATGGGCAACAGTTACAGGCTGGGCTTTTTGAAGGTGAGTAAATCCTGGCATGTAGGTTTCGGTGTTATCCTTCATTATTCGTAATATTACCGCCATAAGTTCCTTAAGCTCTCCGTCAACATTCATGACCTCGTCTCTTGTATACAGACGCATGTCAAGGGCAACCTGGTCATTACGGCTGCGTCCAGTGTGAAGCTTCTTGCCAGCGTCACCTATTCTTTCAATAAGTGTTGCTTCCATAAATGTATGAATATCTTCATATTCATCATTGATTACAAGTCTGCCTTCCTCAATATCTCTTAGAATCCCTTCAAGACCCTGTACTATTTCATCGCTTTCCTGCTGGGTAATAATTCCAGAAGCACCTAACATCTTTGCATGGGCTATACTTCCACGGATATCCTGTCTGAAGAATTTCTGGTCAAAGGAGATAGAGGCATTAAAATTATTAACCAGCTTGTCTGTCTCTTTAGTGAAGCGTCCTCCCCATAATTTCATATTACATAATCCTCATTTCTGCGCACAATTATTTTAAGATATGAGAACGTGTCCGGTGCGCAGGGCACTGTTCTTTAGTGTTTCATTGTAAATCATCTTCCTCATTATCCAGCTCCAGGTTGTCAAAATCGTCCATCTTGCTTAAATCTGGCATTCTGTTGACGAGGACATCATCGTTATTAAGAATGTTGGCAATTGATGCTGGAATTAACGGGTTGTTAATAATTGCCAGATATTTGTATTTCTTCAACAAATGAATAACAATTAATATAATAATGCAAAGCAGTGTAATAATGCAACCTTTAATAAAGTTTACAGGAATATATTTTAATTTTACTGTATGAGTGCCAGGTTCAATGTTTGTGGCAAGAAGTGCACCAAAAGCATCAAAAGTTTCACATTTCTTTCCGTCAATGTATACTGACCAGCCCTTATCAAAAGGAATTGAAAACAGGAATGTTCCTTTCTGTGAAGTAGTAATAGTGCCTTTAAAGCTTGTGTCAGTGTAGCTGTCAACCAGAAATGCATTAGAGTTCAGCTTGTTATACATTGCCATATATTTGTCTTCATCAAGAATATATATTTTGTATGATGAGGATGGCTCTCCACCAATGGTTATATCGTCATCTGTGGTGACGTAGCCTGCATCAATAATGCGGTTATCTGTCTTTAAGCTGCTGAAGGTCTGGGTGTTTCCTGAAACAGTAACAGAGACAAATTCTGTAGTGTTGTTTGGCTTGTATATATACATATGGCCATTCTTTGTTGGCTTAAATGAAGCTTCTGCAACGGTATTATAATTGTACATCAGTTCAAATACATTGCTGACCCCTGTAAGTGTTTCAATGAGATTATTCTGATTCTCAATTCCGTTGTAAATCGAAGTAGGAGTTTCATTCTCATCTAAACAAAAATCTAATGCAAATCCAACAGGAAGGGTATAGTTATTTTTATATATAAACTCTCCATCATCACCTAAAACATATGAAAGCAGGTTATCTGTCTTTAAATGGGTATTGCTTATAAGATATTTAACACCAAAAAGGCAGTTGGTAACCATTGTTGAGCCATTATATCCATAGGCGTTGGTAGAAGCCTCAAAACCAAGATTCTGGAAAAGCTCAGTCATTCCTTTATTACATGTAGATGAGAATGTTGAGATGGTCTTGTAGTTATGCCAGGCACCATCATTTTTTGACCTGGCACCGAAAATCTTGTCCATTCTGTAAAATGACTGGTCAGATTCCTTAATCTGGGATGTAACCGATTCAACAGCATCGTAATCCAGCAGATAGGCACTCCGGCTGGTTGTTCCAAGTCCTGTTGCATTAAGATTGAAAGAACATTCAACAACCACAACAGTCAGAGCCAGAATAAACGTAACAGGAAAATTCATTCTGCATTTTTTTGTTATATAGAGCAGAAGAGCATATAGAAGAATAAACAATCCGCTTATATAAAATGTATTAAATCTATATGTTTCTGAGTCTTTAAACATTTCCTGGGCAATAAAAAGGAAAATCACAGCAGCCCACACTGAACCACCCAGAGCTTTGTCTGAAGCAGTTTTTAGATGATGGAATGCCTCATATGCCATGGACAGCACAAAGAAAATATATATGAATGACTGTCTTGCAGGCAGTGAATTTGGAAAATGAAAACCATGCCATATATAATTAAAAATATTTAGATTAAAAGATATAAGGAAAATAAGCAGAATTACACATTTTCCAACTCTTTCACGTAATGGAACTTCTTTGTCCATAATATACAGAGGAACTAAAATAAAAACACCGACGCCACAGAAGATGTTAGGAAAATGGTCAAGACCAAGGTGAACCGGAACATACATTAGGTGGCGTACAAGCATTTCAACAATACTGAAATATGAAGTCCAGCTTTGTGGAAATGAAGTCTCGCTGGAAGCCGACAGTGAGAAGGTGTATACTTCTGGAAGAAGCAGACAGGCAGCAAGACCACCGGCAAGCAGTGAATAAAAACAGAACCTTAGGATTTTCTTAAGGTATATTACAGGACTGTTTAATTTTTCCACAGAAATCATAAGAACTATAAAATATATTACTACACTCATACATACCATAATGGAAATGTAATAGTTGGTAAATATGCATAATCCTAATGATATACAGTAAAGAAACCCTTTATTGTCCTTAACAAGACGTTCCAGTCCCAGCATAATTAATGGCAGGAGAAGAATGCAGTCCAGCCACATAATATTCCAGCTGTATGCACATACAAATCCTGACAAAGCATAGAAAACAGAAAACAGAATGAGAGTACATCTTTTAGTGTTGAATTTTTCTGATAGATAATAGCAGAAAGATACACTTGAAAGAGAAAGCTTAACAATAATAAGGGAATTCATTATTTCAATCATGTACTTCTGGGGAAAGAGAGCAATTATCCAGTTAATTGGACTGGCAAGATAGTAAGCTGCCAGGGAGATAAAATTAGTCCCCATACCAATATCCCAGGAATAAGTAAGGGACTCGCCATTACGTATCTTGTGCCACAGTTCAGAATAGAATGGGGCATACTGGTGGTACATATCTGACCTTAAGTAACATTCATTGCCAAAAGGGAATATATCTTTAACGAAGTATATTGCAATAAGGATAACCAGTGGTATGAAGAAGGCAATAAAATATGTTATACAGCCACTTGGTATATTTCCTGGTTCATCATCTATTAATTGAAATTTCTTAGAACGGGAATTTAATGTTTTCAAAATAAACCTCCATTGAATAATAATCAGATACTATTGTACTATATTTAACCCAGATTTGCACTTGTAATCTAAAATATATTTTTGTAAAATAAAAAAGTACGCTATTTGTTTTCCTGGTTTATGAAAATAGACGAGGGAACATTATGAATGATAAAACTATACTTAAACTAAAGAGTAACTGGGATAAGATTAAGATTATTGCAACAATTACCTTTATTATTCTTGCGGGTACTGTGTACAGTGTTTCCACAATGATTAAAGGTGGAAAGGCAGATGACAGAATAGAACTGGTAGTAACAGACAGTGTTATCAGTACCTCTGATGGGGCTGGTTCACATTTTGATTCATCAGATGATTCTACAAAGGATGACAGTAATACTGATATATATGTGCATATATGCGGAGCTGTTATTAATCCGGGAGTATACCAGGTGCCTGCCGGGACAAGAGTATACCAGGCATTGGAATTAGCAGGAGGAAGCAGCGATGATGCATATTTATCAGGGATAAATCTGGCAGATAAGCTGGCTGATGGACAGAAAGTATATATTCCTTCTGAGGGGGAGAATGCAGAAGGAATATTAAGCACAGATTCGGGTGATGTTCAATCTGTTATGATTAATATTAATACCGCATCAGAGGCTGAACTTATGACTTTACCTGGAATAGGACAGTCCAGGGCAAAAGATATTATTAATTACAGGGTAAAGAATGGCTTTTTTGAATCCATAGATGACATTATGAAGGTAAGTGGTATCAAAGAAGCAGCCTTTGAGAAGATTAAGGATTTGATTAAAGTATAATTAGATGGGAGCTTAAGGATATTATGGCTAATAAGGTTTTAGTTGTTGATGATGAGAAATTAATAGTTAAAGGACTAAAATTCAGTCTGGAGCAGGATGGAATGGAAGTTGATGTGGCATATGACGGGGGAGAAGCTCTGGAAAAGATTAAGAATAACACATATGACATGGTTCTTCTTGACATAATGCTTCCTGTTATGGACGGAATGCAGGTATGCCAGCAGGTAAGGGAATTTTCCAATGTGCCTATTATTATGCTTACAGCAAAAGGTGATGATATGGATAAAATTCTTGGACTGGAATATGGTGCAGATGATTATATCACAAAGCCATTTAATATTCTTGAGGTTAAGGCAAGAATCAAGGCAATATGGAGACGTGATTCAAAGAGAGAATCTAAAAAAGAAAGTTCATCTGTAATAATATCAGGGGATTTAAAGATTGACTGCGATGACAGAAGAGTCTATATTGCGGGCAAGGAGATTAATCTTACAGCCAAAGAGTTTGACCTTATGGAGCTTTTTGTGAAGAATCCAGGTAAAATATATGCCAGGGATGTTCTTCTTAATCTTATATGGGGAGAGGATTATCCTGGTGATGCAAGAACAGTTGATGTCCATGTAAGAAGATTAAGAGAGAAGATTGAAGAGAATCCAAGTGAACCAAAATATGTTCATACACGTTGGGGAGTAGGTTATTACTATAATGCATAAGTTTAAGAATATATTAAGGGATTTTTCCCGGTTTGTTTCCAGTGCAAGGTTGAGAATGTATGTATCGGTTCTCGCACTTGTATGTATTTCTTTATTGGTATTTCAGACCATATCCTATGAGTTTTATTTTAATAATCTGCTGGAGAATGAAAAGGCTGAATTACAGAACAAATCGGCTATGATTTCAGGGGAGTTTTCTGCCTATCCAACTTTGAAAAGTGCAGAAACAGATGGAAGATACGAACATATAAAACTATACAGTGCCATGGATTATATAAGATTCAGGGTGGTGGATGAAAGATACGTTATCGTATATGATTCATATTCATCGGAGTATGGCAGAAACATTATTAATTCTAATGTTATCAATGCTTTCTCAACTGGAAAAAGCACATCAGTCTTCTTTAAGAAGACTGGAACAATGGAGGCGGTTGTTCCTATTTACAACGATTCCAATGCTATAATGGGAGTGTTGCTTGCTGATACTAATATTGACAGAGTTATCTCCTTTGACAGTGATATTAAAGACCAGATTTATCTGACTGTTGTAACAATTGTGGTTTTATTCGCATTGATTCTTGCTTTTATCATGATATTACTGGTCAGGCCATTTAAGAAGGCTATGGAATCAATTGAGGATATTGCAAACGGATATAC
>CALZFR010000046.1 GCA_945648485.1 uncultured Eubacterium sp.
GTACTCAATCTGGCGGAGCCTCTTATGTACATTCTTTGCAGCCTCAGCGATAGTCTTGGTAAACAGCTCCGGGTCCATGAAGTGGGAGCAGGAACAGGTTGCAAGGAATCCACCATCTTTGACAAGCTTCATTCCACGTAAGTTTATTTCCCTGTATCCCTTAACCGCATTCTTAATTGAACTTCTTGACTTGGTAAAAGCTGGAGGATCAAGAATAACCACATCGAATTTCTCGCCTTTTCTCTCCAGCTCCGGAAGAAGTTCAAACACATCTTCACATATGAATTTAACAGAATCTGACAGTCCGTTAAGAGCAGCATTCTCTGTTGCCTGTCCCACTGCCAGTTCAGATGCATCAACTCCCAGAACACTTTTAGCTCCTGCACATCCGGCATTCAATGCAAATGAACCTGTGTGGGTAAAGCAGTCAAGAACCTTTGCATCTTTACACAGCTTTCTTACTGCAAGCCTGTTATATTTCTGGTCAAGGAAGAATCCTGTTTTCTGCCCATCCTCAACATCAACATAGTACTTTACACCATTTTCTTCAATGACGACTTTCGTATCAAAGGCAGGACCAATAAACCCTTTATATCGTTCCATTCCCTCCAGAAGCCTTACCTTTGCATCACTTCTTTCATAAACTCCACGTATGTCCATGCCATATTCATGAAGGCAGTTCTTTAAAGCCTCAATAATATCCATCTTAAGCCTGTCAATTCCCAATGCATTAGATTCCACAACAAGAATATCACTGAATTTGTCAATAACTATTCCAGGCAGGAAATCGGCTTCTCCAAATATCATTCTACAGGATGATGTGTCCACAGTTTTCATTCTGTAATCCACCGCTACCCTTACCCTGTTCTCAATAAATGCCTTATTAACCTCTCTGGTTCTGCGGCTTAACATTCTAACTGTAATTTTAGACTTTCTGTTAATGAATCCAATTCCCATAAAATATCCATCAAAATCATTAACCTCAACCAGACCGCCATCAATTACAGAATCCTCAATCACATCAATCTCATTATCAAATACCCATAAACCACCAGATTTAATAGTTCTTCCTTCACCCTTCTTAAGAACCACCCTGCCATGTATCTTATATAAATCTTCCATCTGTATCCTCCATAAATTATCTCATGATATTATTACATACAATACCGAAATATTTGATATTTATATATGCTTAATTATCCTTTATATAATTCTATTTCTCCCCACAAAACGAGAAAATCGCAATTCCTGCCACTGCCACAAGAATTCCTGCAATCTTAATCCATGAAAAGTTTGCTTTCTCACTTCCAAAAAGTCCGAAAAGTTCAATCAGATACGCCACTGCAGTCTGGGTTACAACTATAATAATCTCTGCCTTTGCCACACCCAGTGAACTAATTGACTTAACAACAGTAAATGTAATGAATGCGCCAATCACTCCTCCAAGGAGAGCAATTTTCGGTGATGTATCAGCTATCCCTGCAATAGATGGTCTTCCTGAAAACAACCACATAACAGCACAAGTAACCAATGCAGTAAGCTGCACATATCCTGCTGCCACCCATATACTGCTTGCCTTAGTTACCCCCGTATTAAAAACTCCCTGAATGCTCATTAAAGCACCGCTTAACATTGCAATTAAAAATCCTGCCATCTGGCACCTCCGTATTAATTGATATATAAATAAATAATATATAATTAATACTATGCACCAGTGACAGGAAAAATATACTTATTTGTTCTTTTTTAACTGTATATCATTGACAAAATTATCAATTGTTGTATTAAAATCCTCACCATCCCATATCTGATGAATAAGAATCTCATATTTGGTGTAATAATATGCTCCACCCATGAACTTAGCCATAACATCAGAATTGGAATATATCTCATATATCTTACCAATCCTTTGGTTGTAGGCCTCATCCTTAGTTGTTATCACTCTGGAACTTAACAATCCAGACAGTTCAAACAATGAAGCAGCATAATCATAACTTAAAGCGTGAGCCACAGCCTTTGCCACCTGGAGCTGTCTTGCATAAGGATTAACAAAAGCACATACATTCTCAGAGGTACTTACTGATTCAAGACCATTTCCAAGATCAGGAATCTCGCACACTGCATAATTAATAGACGAATCTACAACAGTTTTTAGATGGCTTACATCAGTAATTGTATACGCCACCTTCCCCTGGGCAAAACTCTCTGCTATCTGATCAAGTGTGTACTCATTTCTTGAAATACCAAATCCATCCTTAAGACTTAAAAAGCTTTCCATGCTTCTTGACAGCTTGTCTTTATCAACAGAAATCTGACTGCTGTCGTCCTTGCTGTCACTGCCGATATTAAGACTTCCAGAAGAAAAGCCATAATTAGTGAACATATCTGACGGATCCCATAGTACAAGCTGTGTAATGTTCTGATTGATATCATTAACCTGATAATTATTACAATAATCCAACAGGTCATTAAAATTATTGACAGGGGATGCTACATCTGCATTAAAAAGTGTAAATGCCACATTAAAGCTAATAGGATATCCATATAGCTTGTCCTTGTAAGTAGCTGCCTTAAGAGCCGCCTTTCCATAATTCTTTTCATTATAAAAACTGCTGTATGTGCTGTTCTCTGAAACCAGTCCCATCAGACTTGCCTTTTCCAGACTGTCTGTGTTCATTAAGAATATATCCGGTGCATTATTCTTATGGACACTTTCATCATATATATACTCTACATAATTATCATCATTTATCAGCTGATAATCAATTGTAACCAGTTCGTTAGAAGCAGAGAAAGTCTTGGCAGCATAATCAATGTAATCTGTATATTTCTCATCCTGATACCAGATTGTTATGACAACAGGTTCCTCAATATCAAGCTCTCTGGCAGTATCCTTCTTACAGGCACTTAAACCTGTTACCATACACACTGTCAGAAAAACTGCTATAATTTTTTTAATTAATCTCATCATTTATTCCCCATGCATTAATTATGTTGCGACTATGAAGCCAGCTATTGTCTATAGTCTGCCACGCATATTATATGCAAAGCACAAGGATAGGTTACACATTTTGACTGACTTCGTCAAGAGCTTTCTTCAATCTTACCATCATCTGGTCCACATCATCCCTGGTAATAACAAGAGGTGGAACGAATCTTATTACATTAGTTCCTGCCGAAAACAGAATCAGACCATTATCAAGACATTTGGCAATAACATCCTTAGGATTAACTGTTAATTCTATACCCTGAATAAGTCCCATTCCTCTCTGTGCCTTAACAATGTCATATTTTTCAACCAGGCTCTTTAACTGTGTCTCAAGGTATTTTCCGACATTTTTGACATTATCTGTTACATTCAGCTTGTCAAAAAGTCTGAACACCTCCACAGCAGCTGCACAGGCAAGAGGATTACCACCATATGTTGTGCCATGATCGCCAGGAACCAACGCCTTTGCCACCTGTTCTGTTGCCATAAATGCTCCAATTGGAACACCGCATCCCAAAGCCTTGGCACTTGTTACTATATCAGGCTTAACACCATACTGCTGGAAAGCAAACATGGAGCCGCTTCTTCCCATTCCGCACTGTATTTCATCGAGGATGAGAAGTATTCCCTTCTCATCGCAAAGTTTTCTTACGCCTTCAATGAATTCCTTCTTAGCAGGATATACTCCGCCCTCACCCTGTATTGTTTCGAATATAATTGCACAGGTCTTGTCATTAACAAGTTCCTTAACACTGGCCAGATTATTAAACTGGGCAAATCTGATTCCAGGAATCATTGGTCCAAAAGCTTCCTGATAATGCTTATTACCAGTAACTGCCAGCGCTCCCATACTTCTTCCATGGAAAGAATGTTCCATAGCTATTATCTCATGGTCAGTTGAGCCATCTTTTAGATATGCATACTTCTTTGCAAGCTTAATTGCTCCCTCTACAGCCTCTGTACCACTATTGGTAAAGAAAACCCTGTCCATGCCCGATGCAGATGTTAAAGCTTTTGCCGCCTTTGCTGCAGGTTCATTATAGAAATAATTCGATGTATGGATAAGCTTGTCAATCTGTGCCTTTAAAGCATCATTGTATTCCTTGTTGTTATAACCTAATGCAAATACAGCAATTCCAGAACCAAAGTCGAGATATTCCTTACCATCTGTGTCATAGAGCCTTACTCCATCACCCTTATCAAGGACAATCTGATACCTGTTATATGTATGGATAAGATTAGATTCCGCTTCTTCAATAATCTGTTTAGTATTCATAATATTATTCCTCATTTCTTATTATTCTGCTGTTGCATATAAAGCAACATTGTAAAAATGATTATATATTAGTTGTAAAGAATCTCTCTGAGTTGTCTCCCAGAATAGCAGTACCAATACCTTTATTTGTGAATATTTCAAGAAGCAGACAGTGAGGGATTCTTCCATCAAGAATATGCACTCTTGAAACACCATTTTCAATGGCATCTATACAGTTATTAAGTTTAGGAAGCATTCCTCCACCGATTGTACCGCCATTAAGAAGTTCACGTGCCTCTGAAACGGAAAGCTCTGAAATCAGTGTATTTTTATCATTATAATCCTTGTATACTCCCTCAATATCAGTTAAAAATGCAAGTTTTTCTGCGCTTACAGCTCTTGCAATGGCACATGCCGCATCATCAGCGTTAATATTGTAAGAATGGAATTCATCATCATATCCAATTGGACATATGACAGGAAGAAAATCATCCTTCAGAAGAGATGTAACTAATGTAGTATCTACATCTGTAATCTCTCCTACATAACCAATGTCTTCGCCACCGGAAAACTTCTTCTCAACCTTAAGCATTCCACCATCTTTACCACTTATTCCACATGCCTTAACACCCAGTTCCTCAATAAGTGAAACCAGACTCTTGTTTACTTTATTGAGAACCATCTCTGCAATTTCCATGGTTGGTTCATCAGTAACTCTGAGACCGTTAACAAAACGTGGCTCCATTCCTGACTTAGTAACCCATTTGCTGATTTCTTTACCGCCTCCGTGGACAATAATAGGCTTAAATCCAACAAGCTTAAGTAAAACTACATCCTGTATTACCTTTCTTTTAAGTTCCTCATCAACCATGGCACTTCCGCCGTATTTTACAACTATTATTTTTCTGTTAAACTTCTGGATGTAAGGCAATGCCTCCACCAGTACCTGTGCTTTTGCTAATTCTTCATTAATATCCATATCTTTGTCACCTCTTAATTTATTACAAGTTACTCTATGGGAAAAGTGGAACCATCTGCAGCCCTTCATTCTCAGGAAGTCCAAACATAATATTCATATTCTGTACTGCCTGTCCTGCTGCACCTTTTACGAGATTATCCAGTGCACCCATCATTATGAGTCTGTTAGTTCTTGGCTCAATCTTAAATCCTATATCAACAAAATTGCTTCCCTCTACCCATCTGGTCTCAGGACATACATCTTTATCAAGAACTCTCACAAAATATTCATTTTTATAATATTTGTCATATACTGCCTTTACTTCTTCATATGTAACATCCTTAGTAAGATTTGCATATGCTGTCACAAGAATTCCTCTGTTCATCGGAACCAGATGTGGAGTAAATATAAGCTTTAAATCATTTCTGTTGCAGGCATATCCCAGCTGTTCCTCAATCTCAGGAGTATGTCTGTGAGTACCAACCCCGTATGCTTTCATACTTTCATTCACTTCGCAGAAAAGATTAGCCACCTTTGCTCCCCTTCCTGCACCGGAAGTACCGCTTTTGGCATCAATGATAATTGAATCAGGATTAATCAGTCCTTCCTTAACACATGGATAAAGAGTTAATATTGATGTAGTTGTATAACATCCCGGATTTGCAACAATCCTTGTAGAACTGCTTATCTTATCTCTGTTAATCTCACACAGTCCATAAACAGCTTCATCAATGTACTGTGGAGCCTTGTGTTCCAGCTTATACCACTGTTCATATATTGAAACATCCTTAAGTCTGAAATCAGCACTTAAATCAATTATCTTTACCTTATTAAGAATATCCTCATTAACAAGTGATGCACACAATCCCTGTGGTGTTGCAGTAAATATAACATCAACCTTGTCTGCCAGTTCTTCCATATTGTCATCCATACAGGTATCATCAACAAGCTGGAACATATTCCTGTATACATCTGCATATTTCTGGTCAATGTAACTTCTTGAACCATACCATACCACCTGGGCATCCTTATGTCCGAGAAGAATCCTTACCAGCTCATTGCCTGCATATCCTGTAGAACCGATTATTCCTACTTTTATCATACTCTTTTCTCCATTCCTGCCTCTTAACATGTATGTTATATATATGATATGAATAATAATACATGTTATTCCCGCATAAAGTAATAAAACATCATCATATTATGTATTTTCAAAACTTATTACATTATAACAACTTTTTTATTGATGTAAATACCTTTTTGAATAAAATTTATATTTATGCATAAATTATGAATATTTTGCATATAATGCATATTTACTATTGCATTTTTACGGCTAATAGATTATCATTATTTGCGATGAGTTTACTCTTAAGGTAAATAGGTAATTTACACCAATAAGGAGTAAACATAATTGATTAATCAGGAGGAATACGAATTATGAAAGAAAAGGTTATATTAGCCTATTCAGGAGGACTTGATACAACTGCTATCATTCCATGGCTTAAAGAAACCTATGGTTATGATGTTATCTGTGTATGCGCTGACTGCGGTCAGGAGGAAGAACTTAAAGGACTTGATGAGAGAGCAATCTCATGTGGTGCTTCTAAGCTCTATATTGAAGATATCACAGATGAATTCTGTGATAATTACATAGTGCCTTGTGTTAAGGCTCATGCTGTATATGAGAACAAGTATCTTCTTGGAACTTCAATGGCAAGACCTCTTATCGCAAAAAGACTTGTTGAAATTGCCCGTAAAGAGGGAGCTGTTGCTATATGTCATGGTGCCACAGGTAAAGGAAATGACCAGATCCGTTTTGAGCTTACAATCAAGGCTCTTGCTCCAGATATTAAGATTATTGCTCCTTGGAGAGATGATAAGTGGACTCTCCAGTCACGTGAGGATGAGATTGAATACTGCAGACAGCATGGCATCCATCTTCCATTCAGTACAGATTCAAGCTACAGCCGTGACCGTAACATCTGGCATATAAGCCATGAAGGTCTCGAACTTGAAGATCCAGCTAATGAGCCAAACTATAAGCATCTTCTTGTTACAGAAGTAACTCCAGAGGAAGCTCCTGATAAACCAGAATATGTTACAATGACATTTGAAAAAGGTGTACCAACATCTGTTAATGGTAAGGCAATGAAGGTTTCTGATATCATCCGTGAGCTTAACCGTCTGGGTGCAAAGCACGGTATTGGTATAATTGATATCGTTGAGAACCGTGTTGTTGGTATGAAATCCCGTGGTGTATATGAAACACCTGGTGGAACAATCCTCTATGAAGCTCACCAGCAGCTTGAAGAGTTAATTCTTGACCGTGATACAGCAGCTGTTAAGCAGGATCTCGGAAACAAATTTGCACAGGTTGTCTATGAAGGAAAATGGGAGACACCTCTTCGTGAAGCAATACAGGCATTTGTTGATGTCACACAGGAATATGTAACAGGTGAAGTTAAGTTCAAGCTTTACAAAGGTAATATCATTAAAGCAGGTACAACTTCTCCATATTCACTTTACAATGAGTCAATCGCTTCATTTAAGACTGGTGACCTGTATGACCACCACGATGCTGAAGGCTTCATTAATCTGTTTGGTCTTTCACTCAAGGTAAGAGCCATGAAGAAGGAAGAGAACGAAAAGAAGATGTAATACATACGTATCACACATCTAATATTATTACTTAAGATAAAAACCGCCCAATAACTGTTTGTTTCATAAACAGTTATTGGGCATTTTCTGTTGTGAAATATCTTAATATCACTCTGTATATGTGGTTCTTAATACTTTACATATATCAAGTATATCTTCCATGGCAACATCTGCCACCTTGGCACGCAGGCTGGTAACCAGTTCCACACAATCCTGTGGAACTCTGGTTCCAGATATTTTTTTCATAGCCTGGTCCATTCCATCAATATCATAAGAATTAACAGCCTCTTCAAGACTGGAAATATACTGCTCAAACACTTCCTTCGCTACTTCTTCTTTATTCTCGTTGCCTGACTCACCATAAGCCTTCAATACATCCTTAAAACTTGCAAAATAAGTAAGAAGTTCAGGAGTTTTTTCCTTAAGATAATCTATATCCTGCCTGTCTCCATGCTCTTCCATATCCAGGAACATATCAGACAGCTGGTATGCACCAATCATTCTTGCTGAATTCTTAAGAGCATGAACCTCTATTGTATAATCCCTTACCATATTATCTTCAAGGCACTTCTTCAGCTTATTAATCTTCTCATCAATAATGGTATAGAAATTAGCCAGCATGTCAAAATACAGGTGTTCTGAGCCAACATATCTTATACCACCTTCTACATCTATATTATTAAGCTTTGGAAGGTTCTTTGAAACATCTTCTGGGGTAAATGTATTAGGAAGTTCTGCTTTATCCTTCTGTTCAAGAGGAATAATACACTGCTCAGGCAGCCATTTCTTAAGCTTTGTGCACATATCCTTCACATCAATTGGCTTAGACAGGAAATCATCCATTCCTATTTCCAAGAATGTATTCTTGGCTTCCACAACAGCATTAGCTGTAAGTGCAACAATAGGAACATGCTTGCCAGTATTCTTTTCAATCTTTCTGATTTCCTGTGTTGTTTCGATACCATCCATTTCTGGCATCATGTGATCCATGAAAATAATGTCATAATCACCGCTGTTATATTTATCCAGTGCTTCTCTTCCGCTTTGTGCCAAATCAAGCTTCATATTTAGAGGCTCAAGAATTCCCTGGGCAACTAAAAGATTAATCTCACTGTCATCAACAACCATAACCCTTGCTTCTGGAGCTGTGAAATCAAACTCATTTTCAGCATCTGACTTTGATGCTGCCACCTCATGATTAACAGCATTACATAAATTCAGACTATATACAGGTTTATTCACATATGTAACCTTCTGATAACATTTTTCATTGCTGATAGGCTTTTCACTCTTTAAAGGATTGCGGATAATACATAGCTCACTTATCCTGTCAGTGTAGTCAGATATTTCGTTCACAAGACCATTGTAAGCTTTAATATCAGCAAAGAATCGTCCAACAGTCATATCAGAATTCTTAAATGATTCAAAATCAACATACTCAAATCCGTACTCTTTTGCAAGTTTCCTGAAGGATTCCTCCAGAACCTGAGAATTAAACACTCCAGTAATAAACATATTATCTCCTGAATTATTATCTTTAATAACTGCCGCTCGCTCTGGGTTCACAATCTTCTGACTAATTGTAAAGAAGAAATCTGAACCCTTTCCATACTCACTGGTAAGTTTTAACTCTCCTCCCATCATGGCAACAAGCTGTCTTGATATAGACAGTCCCAGTCCTGTTCCTTCCTTTTGATGGTTCTTCTTACTGTTAACCTGCTTGTATGACTCGAACAGCTTAGCCTTATCCTCTTCCTTAATTCCCTGTCCACTATCCTGCACGGACATATACAGCGATACTTCACTGTCTGTCTTAGCAGCTATACTTATTGTAAGCTTGACATATCCTTCATCAGTAAACTTCACAGCATTATTGAGAAGATTAATCAGAATCTGCCGTATTCTCAATGAGTCACCATACAGCATCTTTGGAAGATCTGCATCTATATCAAATACAAGATCAACATTCTTTTCAGAAAGACGTGAAAGGAACATCATTCCCAAATCACTTAACATGGACATTGGTTCATACTCTCCGTCCAAAAGTTCCATTTTTCCAGATTCAATCTTCGATAAATCAAGAATATCGTTGATAATCCCAAGAAGAGCTTTGCCGGAATTCTTAATATTTACAAGGTACTCCATATCCTGTTTTGGAAGGTTCTCTCTTAGAAGAATGTCTGTCATTCCAACAATTGCATTCATTGGAGTTCTGATTTCATGGGACATATTGGACAGGAAGGCACTTTTAGCCATATTAGCCCGCTCAGCCTGTTCCTTTAATCCCTTCATGATATCATTCTGCTCTTTTATCTGCCTGTACTGATGATAATTCTCTGTGAAATCGGTAAGAATATACATCTTACCATACAATGTACTGTCAGATGATATCATACGGCTTGCAACCTCATATACCTCTCCATTCTTAAACAGTTTTTCTTTGTTGATTATGTAGCTATCAAGTTCATTCAGAATGTCTGTATACTGCTTTTTGCTATCAAAATCACCATATATATGCTTTGCCCTGTTATTGTAATACAGTATTGTAGACTCATTATCGAGAACAATCAGTCCATCATCAAGGTCATCAACTGCCAGGTCTTTAGCCACAGTAATTGTATCGAACAACTTATCCTTAAATAGAGAGAATGAGAAAATAAGAGTAGCAGTCAAATATCC
>CALZFR010000047.1 GCA_945648485.1 uncultured Eubacterium sp.
CTAATGCCAGACAGAATATCTCTATAATAATAAGATTATTGTTCCATTTTACTTTCATACATTTATATTTTTTGATTTTATATTAGTAAAAAATATGATATTATTTAGGTATTAATGAATAATGTATGTGAGGAATTAATTTATGGATTTACAACTTTGGAAAGAAATTCTAGCACCATATAACCTGGCTGTGGAGGAACTCACCGTAAAGTTTAACCATATTATCAAAGAATACAGGCAGCAAGGCTATTATTCACCTATAGAACAGGTTACAGGACGTGTTAAAAGCATTTCCAGTATTATTGGTAAAGCTCAGAAAAAGAATATTGATATGGATAAGATAACAGAATACATGGAAGATATTGCCGGAGTACGTTTAATCTGCCAGTTTGCCAATGACATATACTCTGTAGTTGATATGATTCGTGCAAGAAGCGATATGAAAGTTAAGACTGAAAAGGACTATATTACTAATGTGAAGGACAGCGGATACAGAAGTTACCACATTATTGTCATGTACAAGGTTGAAACCACCACAGGTACCCATGAGATTCCTGTTGAAATCCAGATTCGTACTCTTGGAATGAATTTCTGGGCGATTATTGAACATTCGCTTCAATATAAGTACAATGGAAATATTCCATCTCACGTGAAAGAAAGGCTTAATACCACTGCCCAGGCCATACTTACACTGGATAATGAGATGGAATCAATTCATGATGAGGTTATTGATGCCCAGAATTACTACTATATTCGTGCAAATGCTGTATCAGATATCCTTGGAAATATTGAAAATCTGTACAAATACGCCAATAAAAGGGAAATTTCAAAAATCCAGGATGAATTCTATGAAATATATAAGACTGAAGATATTAATAAATTAGAGCAGTTCAGTAAACAGCTTGATATTATTGCAGAAGGGTATCGTGCCCAGTCTTTGAACTAACTATAAGAATGGGGAGATTACAATGAATTTACCATTACAATATTTAAAGTCAATGCAGGAGCTTCTGGGAGATGACTATGACAGTTATCTGAAAAGTTTTGATAATTCAAGGCTTTATGGTTTAAGAATAAACACTCTGAAAATATCTGTGGAGGAATTTCTTAAGATTTGTCCCTTTGAGTTAAAGCCTGTTCCATGGATTGAAAATGGTTTCTACTACAAAGAAGAAGATAAGCCGGCAAAACATCCTTACTATTTTGCAGGTCTTTATTATATACAGGAGCCAAGTGCAATGACACCAGCAAATGTATTACCTGTTGAAAAGAATGATATTGTTCTTGATATGTGTGCAGCACCAGGTGGAAAATCAACTGAACTTGGTGCAAAGCTCAACAGAACCGGACTTCTTGTAACTAATGATATAAGTAATTCAAGAGCAAAAGCTCTCCTTAAGAATGTAGAGGTTTTTGGGATTCCTAATCTGTGTCTTCTTAATGAGGACCCGGTTCAGATTGTCCCAAGGTTTAAAACATTTTTTGATAAGATACTTATTGATGCTCCGTGTTCAGGAGAGGGAATGTTCCGTAAGGACAATAAACTAATAAAAGCATGGGAGAAGAATGGTCCAGAGTTCTATTCCCAGATTCAAAGGAATATCATTACAGCAGGAGCAGATATGCTTAAACCCGGTGGAAAGATGCTTTATTCCACATGTACCTTCTCTAAAATGGAAGATGAAGAAACAATTAAATACCTCCTTGACCAACGTCCAGAGATGCATTTAATCCCTATCCGGGATTATGAAGGCTTTTCCCACGGCATATGCACAGATGAAGAAGAGAATACATACAAATTAAGAAATACAGTCCGTATTTTCCCTCATAAAATGGAAGGAGAGGGACACTTTGTTGCACTTCTGGAAAAAGATGATGATGCAGACATAAGTTACCACAGTTTAAAAAAGAACACCACAGCAAAGCTTCCTGATGTTCTTCTTGAATTTATTAATAAGCTATCCTTTCCAATTAATCATGATGACATCTTTATTAAAGACAATTACGTTTACTCAGTGTCTCCTCATGTTGGTGACACCAGAAGTCTTCGCATATTAAGAAGCGGTCTGTTATTAGGTGAACTTAAAAAGAACCGTTTTGAGCCAAGCCAGGCTCTTGCAATGGCATTGAAATATGATGAATACCCTGATTCCGTAAGTCTTTCTGCAGATGACCAGCGTGTGATTAAGTATCTTAAGGGCGAAACAATTGAATTACCAGAGTTTTCCAATACAACTAACAAGGGATGGGTTCTGTTCTGTGTTGACAGATACCCTCTTGGGTGGGGTAAGTATGACGGATATTCCCTGAAAAATAAATACCTTGCCGGATGGCGCTGGATGTAAATGTAAAGGTAATAATATGATAATTAGACTTGACAAATATCTTGCTGATATGCAGATTGGCACAAGAAAAGAAGTAAAAGAATTAATAAAAAAGGGCAGAATTACTGTTAATAATGAGAAGTCTGTATCTTCTGACACTAAAATTGATACAGAAAGAGACATTATTATGATGGATTCTGAAATAATAACCTATTCCGAATTTGAATATTATATGCTAAACAAGCCTGCCGGAGTAGTATCAGCATCTAATGATCCTAAAAACAAAACTGTAATAAATCTAATTAAATCAAAAAGGAAAGACCTATTTCCAGTTGGCAGACTTGACAAAGATACAGAAGGTCTGCTGCTTGTCACAAATGATGGTGAGCTTGCACATTTTCTTCTGGCACCAAAAAGCCATGTGGACAAGACATATTACGCTGTAGTCAAAGGATTAATTGGTGAAAATGAAATTAATAAATTTAAAGATGGTCTTGTAGTTGATAATGAATTAACAGCCCTTCCTGCCCAACTGGAAATAACCGGTTACGACAACGTGAAGGATGAAAGTTCAGTTGAAGTAACTATACATGAAGGCAAGTTTCACCAGATAAAGCGAATGTTTGAAGCCGTTGGCAGCAGCGTACTATACTTAAAAAGGATTTCATTTGGGCCACTAAAACTTGACAACAGCCTTTCAAAAGGGCAATATAGATTATTGACTGACAGAGAGATACAACAGTTAAAAATGCTAAGAAATGGAGAACATAATGAAAAAATATGCCAAGGGTGAATATGGTTACCTGAAATACAAAAAGAAAATATCACTTATTATTATGCTTACATCTTTTCTGGTTATTTTAGGAGTATTTATTACGGGAATTATTGTTAATGGTAGCAAAAACAACATATTTACTGTAATGGCGGCAGTTCTTACACTTCCTGCTGCAAAGTTTGCTGTGGCATATTTTATACTTATCCCACATCATAGTACACCATTAGAAGTATATAACGAAACCTACAATAAATTCCAAGGACTATACTGTTGCTATGATTTAATATTCTCCAACAAAGAAAGTCCAATAGGGACCCAGGCTGTGTGTATATCTGACACATTAATCATCGCATATACTGACGAAGAAAAAGCAAACAAAAAGCTCTTTGAGTCCAGTGTGAAAGAATTTCTTCAAAGAGACGGTCTTTCTGTTAATGTTAATCTGTACACTGATTTAAAAAGTTTTACATCAAAAGCAAAATATATATCGTCAGGCAGTGGTGATTCAAAGAATGAACCCTCACATAGAATTTTAAAAAATAAAGAATCATTATTAAATATGTGTTTGTAATATTGAAAGAGAGTTATTTTGAAAGAATTTACTATTACTTCTATAGAAGAAGGACAACGTTTTGACAAATATCTAATAAAACTCTTGCCAGAAGCTGGAAAAAGCTTTATATATAAAATGTTAAGAAAAAAAAATATAACCCTTAACAATAAAAAAGCTGATGGTAGTGAAAAAATAATTGCTGGAGATTCAGTTAAGATATTTTTTAAAGATGATACTTTTGACAAATTCTCTGGAAAAGCTGATATCAGCCTTAATATGAAAAACCATTTAATATCTGACAGCTCATATAAGCTTGATGTGCAGTATGAGAATGAAGATTTTCTTGTGGTTAATAAGCCTTCTGGAATGCTTTCACAGAAAGCAGCCCCAGATGATATATCAATTAATGAATTTATATCTGCTTATATTTCTGATAATAATAGTGCTTCAGGTTTCAAGCCAGGAATTTGCAACAGACTGGATAGGAATACAAGTGGACTTGTTGTTGCAGGTAAAACCATGTATGGTCTGCAGACTATGTCAATGGCATTTCATGACAGAACACTGTTAAAATACTATATATGTATAGTTAAAGGATGTTTTAATACATCTGTCAAACTGTCAGGATATTTAAAAAAAGATATTAATAAGAACATCTCTACAATAATCTCCGATGAGGAGTACGAAAGAGAAGATAACCGGAAGAAATCAGAGTTTTCTCCTATTAATACAGAGTTTATTCCTGTTATTTCCGGTCAGAACATGTCTCTGGTTAAGGTTCATCTGATTACTGGAAAGCCTCATCAAATAAGGGCTCATCTTATGTTTACAGGATTTCCTGTTGCAGGCGACCATAAATATGGTGATGGACAATTTAACAAATATCTGTCTGTTAATTATGGAATAAAAAGCCAGATGCTTCATGCTTTCCAGCTTATAATTCCACCGGAAGCATATCCTAAAACAGAGAAAGACATCAGTATCAGCACGTTGATTCCTAAGGAATTTGTCGATGTTCTTAAAGGAGAAGATATATGGCGACCTGGAATTCAAGAGGACTTAGAGGCTCTACGCTAGAGGATTTTATTAATTTAAGCAATGAAAAATACCTGTCATCCGGGCTGGCGGTAATTCAAAAAATACCCACACCAATAAAGCCCATTAAAATTGATAAGGACAGCAGGCATATTACTCTGGCTTATTTTGACCAAAAAAGTACAGTGGACTATATTGGGGTTGTTCAGGGGATTCCTGTGTGTTTTGATGCGAAGGAAACTACTGTTGACACATTTCCACTGACAAACATACATCCACACCAGATAACATTTATGGAAAACTTTGAAAAACAGCATGGAATTTCTTTTATAATTTTATATTTTTCTGCAAGAGATGAGTTTTATTATATTCCATTTTGTGATATAATGAAATTCTGGTTAAGAGGAGAAAATGGTGGGCGTAAAAGCTTTACCTACGACGAGATTGATAAAAACTACCAGATACATGGTTCTAAGGGTGTAATAGTACATTATCTGGAAGCATTACAAAAAGATATTTCAATAAGGGAGTAATTGGAATATGGAGAATAATAATATCGAAAAATTTGAGTTGATAAATGGACAGGCAGTAATTAACTTAAATTATAATGTTATAACTGCAAATGAAGAGATGTACCGTTTTATAGGAACATCCACCGCAGCAGGTATTTCTTTTCTTGAGATTATCCATCAGGTAGATCTCGATGATTTTATTGATGTCTGCCATCATTTAAGAGAAGGTCAGGAATCTGATATGGTTGTGCGAATGCGAAGAGCTGACAACTCATACAGATGGATTCTTGTACATATTGCAAGATTTCGGTTGAAAACAATGGATTCTTCTGTTGATTATTTTGAATTATATGCCTCTGACATTCTTGCATTAAGAAAACATTGTTCTGTTCTGTCACAGAAGCTGTTTGAGATAGAGCATGCCGGTAAGATAAGTAATGTTAATAACCAGATATACACTGAGGATGAGGCAAAAGAATACTGTTATAATTTGATTAAGAATGACCCTTCTGCTGAGTTTACTATGATTCTTGGTGAAATTGACGATTTAGATTCATACAGGAAGCTTAAAGGTAATGATTTTGCTGAGTCTGTAATTAACACAGCATTAGAGACATCAAGGCGTATAATGGGTGACAGAGGCATTATATATATGAAGGATGATGAACATTTTATCCTTATTGTTAATGGTATCAACCAGGAGGTAAATCTCCGTCCATTTCTTGAATCATTAAGGTACAGAATATCATGGGATGAGATGATTGCTAACTCCGTTGATAATCTTACATTATCTTTGGGAGTTGTAAGGTATCCACAGAATGGTGATAATTTGAGATTATGTGCCACGAAACTGGCAAAGGCCATTGAGATATGCCATTTAAGAGGAAAAAGTAAATATATTATTTACAGAGAGCATTTACATGGCAATATTACATTGTAAAATGATTGCATGATGATATATATTGAGAAAGGATTTATTATGAAAAAGGATCTTCTACACACACCAGAAGGTGTTAGAGATATATATAATGATGAATGTGCCAGAAAACTTGTACTTCAGAACAGATTAAGGGATGTGTGTACCAAGTATGGTTACAATGATATTCAGACTCCTACACTGGAGTTTTTTGATGTGTTTAATAAAGAGCGGGGCAGTGTACCATCTTATGAAATGTTTAAACTTTTTGACAGATATGGTAACACAATGGTTATGCGTCCTGATATGACTCCATCCATTGCAAGAACAGCAGCTAAATACTATGGTGACCGGGTTCTTCCAGTAAAGCTTTGTTATGTTGGCAATACATTTATTAATGTAAGTAAATACTATCAGGGTAAATTAAAAGAGAATACCATGATTGGTGCGGAACTGATAGGTGACAATTCTATCTATGCTGATTTTGAGATTATTTCCATGGTAATTGATTGTATGAAGAATTCAGGATTAACTGAATTTCAGGTTGAGATTGGAAATGTTTCATTCTTTAAAGGTCTTCTTAATGAGGCAGGAATCGACGGAGATGATGAAGAAACCCTCTGTGCATTAATTCAGGAGAAGAATTACCTTGGCGTTGAGGAGCTTCTAACATCACTTAACATCGAAAAAAGAATCGCAGATGTACTTATGGAACTTCCATTACTTTTTGGTTCTGTGGATGTACTTGATAAGGCAAAACAGCTGACAACTAATGAAACAAGCCTTCAGGCAATTGACAGACTGTACAAGCTCTATGATTTATGTAAATTAACAAATGCAGATAAATATATCTCTTTTGATCTTGGTTCATTAAGCCAGCACTCGTATTATACAGGAATAATATTCTGTGCATACACATTCGGTACAGGAGAGCCTGTAATATGTGGTGGCCGGTATGATAATCTTATAGGCCAGTTTGGGTGCGATAAACCATCTATTGGTTTTTCTATAACTGTAGATTCACTTATGGCAGCCATTTCCCGTCAGAATGTAGAGATTCCTGTTGATCATTCTGGTATTCTGTTAATATACAACGAAAATGACCTGACAGATGCTGTATCTATTGCGGCAGAATTAAGAAAAATGGATTTGCCTGTATGTATGATTACATACAATAATTCAAAAACAGATGAACAATATTGTACATATGCCATTAATTCACAGCTTCTTCACGTTATTAAACTTCCTCATATGCATGGATGTTCTAAACAGGACTATAACAATATTAGTGTTACTTCTATATTGGCAAGTACTGCCAATTCAAAAACAATTACATTAGAAGATTTACTTGGAGGTAAGTTCTGATGAGATATATAACAATTGCTCTTTCTAAGGGCCGTCTTGCACAAAAGGCATTAGACATGTTTGAACATATAGGTATTACCTGTGATGAGATGAAAGATGAGAGTACCAGAAAACTTATTTTTGTCAATGAGGAACTGGGAATCAAATTCTTTCTTGCCAAACCATCTGATGTTCCAACTTATGTGGAGTATGGTGCGGCAGATATTGGTATTGTAGGCAAAGATACTATACTTGAAGAAGGAAGAAAGCTGTACGAGGTTCTTGACCTGAAAACCGGAAAATGCAGAATGTGCGTATGTGGACCAGCTGCTGCAAAAGAAAAACTCATGCATCATGAGCTTATAAGAGTTGCTTCAAAGTACCCAAATATTGCAAAGGATTATTTTTATAACAAAAAACATCAGACAGTTGAGATTATAAAGCTCAATGGTTCAGTTGAACTTGCACCTATAGTTGGATTATCTGAAGTAATTGTTGATATTGTTGAGACTGGAGCTACATTAAGGGAGAATGGACTTGATGTTTTAGAAGAAATCTGTCCGTTATCTGCCAGAATGGTTGTCAACCAGGTCAGCATGAAAATGGAAAATGAGAGAATTAACAGAATAATTAATGATCTTCGAAAATATCTGGAAAACAAAGAATAAAGTCCATTCTGTCAATATACAAACTGAAAGGAAAGTATTATGAGAATATTAAAATTAACCAGCGAGAGTAAGAAGAACATTCTTGAAAATCTTCTTAAAAGAAGTCCTAACAGCTATGGAGAATATGAGAGCGCTGTTAACGATATTTTATCTAATGTAAAGACTGAAGGCGATAAAGCCCTGTTTCAGTATACAAAGGATTTTGACAAAGCCGATATTAATTCTTCCAACGTAGTGGTTACACAGGAAGAAATTGATGAGGCGTACAATCTTGTAGACAAAAACCTTCTTAATGTAATAAGAAAGGCTCTTGTTAATATCCGTTCTTTCCATGAAAAGCAGAAGCAATACAGCTGGTTCGATTCTAAACCGGATGGTACTATGCTTGGTCAGAAGGTAACAGCATTATCAAGGGTTGGGGTATATGTACCAGGAGGTAAAGCTGCCTATCCATCAAGTGTTCTTATGAATGTTATTCCAGCAAAAGTTGCAGGCGTAGAAGAGATTATCATGTGTACCCCTCCTGGAAAAGATGGAAAGGTATATCCTACAACACTTGTGGCTGCAAAAGAAGCCGGTGTTGATGTTATCTATAAAGTTGGTGGTGCACAGGCTGTTGGAGCTATGGCATATGGTACTGAATCTATTCCAAAGGTTGACAAGATTGTTGGCCCTGGTAATATATATGTTGCCCTTGCTAAAAAGGCTGTTTTTGGATATGTATCAATTGATTCAGTTGCAGGTCCAAGTGAGATAATGGTTCTTGCTGATGAAACAGCAAATCCAAGATTTGTTGCAGCAGACCTTCTTTCCCAGGCAGAACATGATGAAATGGCATCCGCTATCCTTGTAACAACAAGTGAAGAACTGGCTGGACAGGTTTCAAAAGAAGTAGATGGCTTCGTTGCTGTTCTTTCCAGAAAAGATATTATCCAGAAATCACTTGATACCTATGGATATATTCTTATAGCCTCTTCAATGGAAGAAGCTATTGATGTTGTAAATGAAATTGCATCAGAACATCTGGAAATTGTCACAAAGAATCCTTTTGATACAATGACACGTGTTAAGAATGCAGGTGCAATTTTCCTTGGAGAATATAGTTCAGAGCCATTGGGGGATTATTTTGCTGGTCCTAACCATGTTCTTCCAACTAATGGAACTGCTAAGTTCTTCTCACCACTGAGTGTTGATGACTTTATTAAAAAGTCAAGCATTATTTCATACTCTAAAGAAGCCCTTGACAGTATACATAATGATATTGAAAACTTTGCAAATGCAGAACATCTTACTGCCCATGCTAATTCAATACATGTAAGATTTGAATAAATTTATCTGGAGGACATATTTATGGCAGATTCTGGTATAAGGTCAGCTACTATTACAAGAAAGACAAAAGAAACTGATATTTCTCTGCGCCTTGTTATAGATGGCACAGGAAAAACAAATATTAATACAGGAATTGGTTTTTTTGACCACATGCTTAACAGCTTCGCCAAGCATGGCTTATTTGATTTGGATTTATCTGTAAAAGGAGATCTTATTGTAGACTGCCACCATACTATTGAAGATGTAGGCATTGTTCTTGGAGAAGCAATTAAAGGTGCTATTGGTAATAAACAATCTATAAAAAGATATGGAGATATTATCCTTCCGATGGACGAATCCCTTATTCTTTGTGCAGTTGACCTATCAGGACGTCCTTATCTTGTGTTTGATGGTTCTTTTTCGTGTGAAAGAGTAGGATATTTTGATACACAGATGGTTCAGGAATTTTTCTATGCTGTATCGTACAGTGCTGGAATGAATCTTCACATTAAACAGCTAAGCGGCTCTAATGACCATCATATTATTGAGGGTATGTTCAAAGCATTTTCTAAGGCTTTAGACGAGGCTACAACCATCGACCCAAGAATAACAAGCGTACTATCAACTAAAGGTACACTTTGATTTACTAAATATTTTTATTTACAGGAAGGTATAAACTTATGTCTTGCAAAAAGTTAATTCCAGTTATCTATTTAAAGGATAAGAAAGCATATAGTGATGAAGGTCTGTCTACTCTTATTGGAGATGGTAATGCTGTCAGTGTGGCTAACAACTTTAGTGAGAATGGAGCAGATGAGATTATTATCTTTGATTTGTCTTATGATGATGCTTCCCATGATGATGCTATCAGCATAATCAGAGTAATTACTAAATCTATTGATACACCTGTTTTAGTCGGAGGCAATGTCAAAAGAGTAGAAGATGTTAAGAAATATCTGTATGCCGGTGCCAAAGCAGCCATATTAGATGACAGAAAAGAATCCAATATGGTCATTTTAAAAGAAGTTGCTGACCGTTTTGGAAAAG
>CALZFR010000048.1 GCA_945648485.1 uncultured Eubacterium sp.
TTTGAAAGATATTACTTCATTTCTAGAGGAAGAACTTAATAATACAATTGATGAGATTTCTGAGATTAAAACATCTCTTTCTAAAATTGAAATTGATATTAATACATCTATGTCTTTTCATCATAATCTGAATTCATCAAAAGATTCTACAATAGATTTTTTTATGTCAGATAATGAAGAAAATAGCTTTAATGATGCAGAAATTTCTAATCTTGATACCAGGGTTCTTGAATTGAGAAAACTTCAGGCTTCTTATGAAGATAAATTGAATCAATTAGAAGAAAGACTTGATAATATTAAAGAGTTGTTTAATTCGTATTCTATTTCAGACAATGATAATTATCTTGATTATTCTTCTGTTAATAAGAATAATCTGGGAACATTTATTAACTCAGTTGATACATTATATTACTCTGTTGGTTCTTTCTTATCAGGTGAAGTTTCTGACAGTCTTGCTGCAATCAGTAATAATAATAAGCTTGCAGCTTCACTTTTATATAATGATGTGAGCAGAGCGGCCCTGGAGCTTAAGCATAATGATGAGATAATTAATTCTTTAATCGATATGATTAATTCTTTTAACACCGGAATTATTACTTACAATAATGATGAGACTTTTTCCAATAATGTTTCAGCTTTGTGTGATAAGATAAATTCAGATAATGATTTATTTGAGTTTAATATGGTTGATGATTATAATATGTCTTCTAAGATTAATTCTGATATTGGATTATGTTATTGCAAGATGCTTAATTGTTTAATTGATTTTATTATATCATATACTAATGAAAAGTTTTGTGTGACTCTTTCATTATTAAAGACAAAAACAAAATTAGTTTTTACTCTGGATAAAGAATGTGATGTTATTAAGGATATTCTTTCTGGTGACGATAATAATAACAGGCTAGTAAATTATTATCTGCTAATTAATAAATCATTTATTCGTTTTAAGAAGAATAAACAAAACTTTATTATTGAAATTGAGAATAACTTATATTGATGATTTATGTCATTCATTATTAAAGTTTATATTATTGAGGTGCATATGAAAAATTCCGTTATCATAGTTGATGATCAGACATTATTTGCTGAAGGTATTAAAAGCATTCTTATATCAACCGGTAATTTTATTGTCAAAGGAATTGCCAGTTCCGGTCTGGAATGTCTTGGCTTGATTGATAAGAATAAACCTGGTCTGATTATTATAAACAGCAGTATCGGAGAAATATCTGGAATAGATATTCTTAAGATTATTCGTGAACATAAAATGCCTATTAAGATTTTATTCATTTCCTCTGAGATTAATGTTAACGTTGCTATAGATGCATTAAATTATAATGTTGATGGCCTTATTCTTAAGAATTCTTCCTTAAGTGATTTTTTATCTGCTATTAATTCAATATTAGAAGATAATCAGTTTATTCATCCTCTTATTCTTGATGCTGTTAATTCATATCTTGCCCAAACGGATAATTGTAAGAAGACCACACTTACTAAAAGGGAAACTCAGATTCTCTGTATGATTTCTGCAGGTTATCTTAATAAAGAGATTGGTTCAGAACTTAATATTAGTGAAAGAACTGTTAAGAATCATGTTTCTAATCTATTTAAGAAAATAGGTGTTTCAGATAGAACACAGGCTGCTGTGTATGCTATTAAAAATAATCTTGTTAATATTTAATGATTTTTTCTTAGTCATGTTTCACGTGAAACATGACTATTGTATTTCTTTTTGTATATGTTTCACGTGAAACATATATATATGAATAAATTCTGAATTCGTTCCTGCCTGCAGGATAATAGTTCTGATATGTTGACTTTCACACACATGAGGAGAACCCCTTATGAACCTCATAACATTTTATATTATTTCATAGGAGAAAAAATGCTTCATTATAAATTACAAATAGGATGTCTGATAATTGTATTATATATATGTTATATTTATTTGAAAAATAAATATCAGACAAAGGATAAATTAAAATGGAAATTATTTGATACTATTATATTGTTTAGCATTATTTATCTTATTTTTGATATTTTGACTGTTTATTCAGTTAATCACCTTGATGTGTTAAAGGGATTACAAATACCTTATATCATCTTGTATTTCTTTTAAGTATTGATACGATTATATTTACATTTTTTTTGTATATGTTAAAAATCACAGGAATAATAAAACATCAGAGAAAAGTTGTAATTATCTCTATTTGGTTGCCTTATATCATAAATGCTTTCATATTAGTTACTAATATTGGTAACCTTGAATACAGACATGGAAATTATAGTAATTATTCAATGGGTGTTTCTGCTTACACATGTTTTGCAATGATTGCCATTTATGAATTTTTTTCAATAGTAATCTTCCTTAAACGATGGAAGTATATTGATAAATATAAAAGATCTGCAATTGGTACATTTTTACTTATTTTAATTCTCATTTCATCTTACCAGATGATTGTTCCAGATTCGCTAATTTCAAGTGTTATTGTTGTAATTATTATTCTTGGAATATTTATTAATATGGAAGCTCCATCCCATATGGAATTAGAACAATACAAGAAAGAATTAGTTTTTGCTTATGCAAATATTATTGAAAGCAGAGATGGTAGTACTGGTGGACATGTTAAAAGAACATCTAAATATGTTGAATTAATAGTAAATGATTTGAAATTAAATGGATACTTTAATCAGATATTAACAAAAGACTACATTGATAATATTGTTAAGGCTGCCCCTATGCATGATATTGGTAAGATATCAATTCCTGATAGTATCTTACAGAAACCTGGTAAACTAACAGATGAAGAATTTGATATTATGAAGAAACATACCATATATGGTGCACAATTAGTAAGAAAATCTCTTTCAAAGTTAGGAGATTCACAATATATTGATATTGTATATGATACTGTGTTGTATCATCATGAAAAATGGAATGGAAAAGGATATCCGGAAGGATTAAAAGAAAATGAAATTCCATTATGTGCCAGAATTATGGCAGTTGCAGATGTTTTTGATGCTGTTGTTGAAAAAAGATGTTATCGTGAAGCTATGACACTAGAGCAAGGATTTAGTATTATTGAAGATGGAATTGGAAATTCATTTGATCCTGTTATTGCTAAATCATTTCTTTCAAATAAAGATAAAGTGATTGAAATTCATAATCAGTTTAATGAAAATAACGGTTCTACTTTGTAATATGTTTCACGTGAAACATATTATAAAGAATTTCTTGTCAAAAATATTAATGAATGATAATATAAAAATGGTACACATGGATTAGAAAGGAGACATATGCAAATATTAATTGATAATGTTAATACGCATAATCATTCAATAATAGTTATTAAAGATACATTTAATGATTTTTCTAATAAATATTTAGTATATTATGACTCAAAATGGGATTGTAAATTCTTTCTTAATTACAAAGAGAATATTAATAATGAAAGTTATATTAAAGAACATTTATCCAGCGAATTAAAGATTCCTATGGATTGTATTAATCTAAAATATGTAACATCAAAGATTCATGAGAAATATTCTGAAAGTGATAAGATGAATAAAATATATAGCCATAAGTTTTATCTGGCTGATATTGTAGATTTTTCGGAAATTATGAAGAAGGATGTTTTTGAAATTGATGGACGTACATATTATTGGATGAGTATGTCAGAGTTAGAATCTGACCAGAATGTTCTTAAAAAGAACAGCGATATTATTAATTACGTTAAAGAATCATTTTAATTATATGAGCATTTGAATTTTAAGTTGTTGATATTAGAATTCAAATGCTTATTTTTTATCCTTTTATTAATTTACTATGGAATTAAAAATAATAAAATGATATAATAACCATGTTTCACGTGAAACATATTTGTCATCAAATTAAGAAAAGAGGAATGACATGGGAAGAATAATAGCAATTGCCAATCAGAAGGGTGGAGTTGGCAAAACAACTACAGCAATTAATTTGTCAGCATGTCTTGCAGAAGCTGGACAGAGAGTTTTAGTAATAGACATTGACCCACAGGGTAATACAACCAGTGGTCTGGGTGTGATGAAGGACGAGATTGAGAATACAGTCTATGAGGTAATGCTTCAGGAAATAGGAATGGAGGATGCCATAATTAAGGGTGTGTTTGATAATCTTGATATTGTGCCATCCAATGTAAATCTGGCAGGAGCAGAGATTGATTTGATTGACGCAGAGGACAGAGAATACATTCTTAAGAATGAAATAGGAAAGATTAAGAGCGGATATGATTATATCATTCTTGATTGTCCACCATCATTAAGCATGTTGACAGTAAATGCAATGACAGCAGCTAATACAGTTCTTGTTCCAATTCAGTGTGAGTACTATGCACTGGAAGGATTAACACAGCTGATACATACAATTAATCTAGTTAAGAAGAAACTTAATCCTGAATTAGAACTGGAGGGTGTTGTTTTCACAATGTATGATTCCAGAACTAATCTGTCACTTCAGGTTGTTGAGAATGTTAAAGACAATTTAAACCAGACAATATATAAAACAATAATTCCAAGAAATATCCGTCTGGCAGAAGCACCAAGTCATGGACTTCCAATAAATATTTATGACAGCAAATCTGCAGGGGCAGAAAGTTACAGGATGCTGGCACAGGAAGTTATGGGAAGAGAGTAGTTACAGGACAAAAATATATAATATAAAAACTAATTGAAATCTATGCATAAGCAGGAAAGAGGTTTGATAATGGCTGCAACAAAGAAGACAGGTAAAGGACTTGGCAAAGGTCTGGGAAGAGGTATTGGTAATCTGATTCCAGAAGAAACTAAGGACGAGAAAGATGTTATCGTAAAGGAAGTAGTTAAAGAGGTTGTTGTAAAGGAACCAGCAGAGGTTAAAGTCCGCATTTCTCAGGTGGAACCTAATAAAGAACAGCCAAGAAAATATTTTGATGAGGATGCGTTAATTGAATTATCGGAATCAATTAAACAGTATGGTGTATTACAGCCTTTACTAGTACAAAAGAAAGATAATTATTACGAAATAATTGCCGGAGAAAGAAGATGGAGAGCTGCTAAACTTGCAGGTGTAAAAGAAATTCCTGTTGTTATTAAGGATTATTCTGACCAGGAAGTAATGGAAATTGCCCTAATTGAGAATATCCAGAGAGAGGATCTTAACCCTATAGAGGAAGCACAGGCATATCAGAGACTTATAAAGGATTACCGTCTTAAGCAGGATGAAGTGGCAGAGAAGGTATCTAAGTCCAGGGCAGCAATTACTAATTCCCTCAGACTGTTAAAACTGGATAAGAGAGTCCAGGAGATGGTTATGGAAGGTAAGTTAAGCAACGGACATGCCAGAACTATTATAAGTATTGAGGATGGCGACAAGCAGTATGCAATTGCACAGAAGATATTTGATGAAAAATTAAGTGTCCGTGAAGTTGAAAAGCTGATGAGAGAGCAGGACAAAAAGGGAAAGCAGCCAAAGGAACTTCCAGAAAATGATTTCGTGTACAGGGATCTGGAGGAAAAGCTTTCAAAGTCTCTTGGAACCCAGGTTACAATTAAGAATAAGAGTAACAATAAGGGTAAGATTGAGATTCAGTATTACTCACAGTCAGAGCTTGAAAGAATACTGGAATTCCTGCCAAAGAATTAATAATCAGAACATGGATAAATTGTAAAAATAAGACATGTAATAGAATGAAAAGATACGTATATATTAAGAAAGGATTTAAAAGACAACAGTATGGTAGATATATTTGGAATAATATCCATTGATGCTTCATACCTGGTGTTGATTCTTGCCGGAACATTATTATTAAGTATTATTACTTTAATTCTGGCAATAATTGGAATAGTTAAGGCTTCAAAACTGAAGAAAAGATACAACCAGTTTATGACAGGCTCAGATGGAGAATCAATTGAGAAACTTATAAAAAGCAATTTGAAAGATGTTAAGGAGATTAGAACAACTACAAGAAAGAACTCCGAAGCAGTAACAGATATATATGAAAAGCTTAACTACACATTTTGCAAAATAGGCGTCAACAAATACGATGCCTTCCATGAAATGGGCGGAAAATTAAGCTTTGCACTGTGTATGCTTGACAAAAGAAATGATGGATATCTTGTTAATGTAATGCACAGCAACAATGGCTGTTTTGCATATATCAAGGAAATTGTAAATGGAAAGTCGTATATCGAATTAGGAGATGAGGAAAAGAAGGCGTTAGATGATGCAGTTGCCGGCAAATCAGGCGATGCCAGCGTAGGGCCAAAGGTTAATGAAATGCTTAATGCAGATATTGACGTAGAAAATTAAAAGGTGCATAATGTCAAAAAGATAATTTATACACAGAATGGAGAGAGAAATGTTAGATTTAAAATTTGTTAGAGAAAATCCAGAGATTGTTAAACAGAATATCAGAAATAAATTTCAGGACAGAAAGCTTCCATTAGTTGATGAGGTAATTGAACTGGATGCCCAGGCACGTGCAACCCAGGCAGAGGCAGACGAGCTTAGAGCTAATAGAAATAAGCTCTCAAAGCAGATTGGTGCATTGATGGGACAGGGAAAGAAGGAAGAGGCAGAAGAGGTTAAGAAGCAGGTTAACGCTGATGCTGACAAATTAAAGGAATTAGAGGCAAAAGAATCAGAATTGTCAGAAAAGATTAATAAGATTATGATGACAATTCCTAATATCATTGATCCAAGTGTGCCAATCGGCAAGGATGACAGTGAGAATGTTGAGATTGAGAAGTTTGGTGAACCTGTTGTGCCTGATTTCGAGATTCCATATCACACAGATATTATGGCTAGATTTAACGGAATCGACCTTGATGCAGCAGGTAAGGTTGCTGGTAACGGATTCTATTATCTTATGGGAGATATTGCCAGACTTCATTCAGCAGTTATCTCTTATGCAAGAGATTTCATGATTGACAGAGGATTCACATACTGTGTTCCTCCATTTATGATTAGAAGTAATGTAGTTACAGGCGTTATGAGCTTTGATGAGATGGATGCAATGATGTATAAGATTGAGGGAGAGGATCTTTACTTAATCGGAACAAGTGAGCATTCAATGATTGGTAAATTTATTGATACAATTACACCAGAATCACAGCTTCCAATTACTCTTACAAGTTATTCTCCTTGTTTCAGAAAGGAGAAGGGTGCACACGGTATTGAGGAGAGAGGTGTGTACAGAATTCACCAGTTTGAGAAGCAGGAAATGATTGTTGTATGCAAACCAGAAGAAAGCAATATGTGGTATGACAAGCTGTGGCAGAATACAGTAGACCTTTTCCGTTCTCTCGACATTCCTGTAAGAACACTTTGCTGTTGTTCAGGCGATTTGGCAGACCTTAAGGTTAAATCCCTTGATGTAGAGGCATGGTCTCCACGCCAGAAGAAGTACTTTGAAGTTGGTTCTTGCTCTAACTTAGGAGACGCACAGGCAAGAAGACTTAAGATACGTGTACAGGATGAGAATAAGAACAAATATTTCGCACATACACTTAACAATACTGTAGTTGCTCCACCAAGAATGCTTATCGCATTTCTTGAGAATAACCTTCAGGCTAATGGTAATGTTAAGATTCCTAAAGTACTTCAGCCATATATGGGTGGAAAAACAGAGCTTATTGCCAAGTAGAATTAATATTTTTAATCAAAACCCTTGATTATATTGGTGTTTAGTGATACTCTTTACACTGTGGTATAAATCAAATATACGAAACTAAGGAGAGCAATTTATGTTCGGATTATCTGATATTATGACATTCTGTCAGGTTTTATTTGCAGCTTTAACTGTGGCTGCACCTGCAACAGGTGACCAGGCTATGAAGCTTATTGTACCTATGATTGCATTGATAATTGTAGCAGTTGTGTTAGTTGTTATTGTAATTGTTATGGCTAACAAGGACAAAAAGAAGAAGGGCGGCAAGGGTTTTAAAGATTTTGATGATAAGGATTTCTAAAAAAATCACTGTAGCTGCATAATTAATATTTGTTTTTTCAATAGCCTGTTGGGAAGAGTGCTTTCTGGCAGGCTATTTTTTTAATGATAAATGCGATTGTTTTAAATAAAGAAATGTGATAGACTAGAAAATAGTTAAAGTCGTGGATAATGGAGAATGTTATGAAAGAGGTTTTAGTTGATGAATTATTAGGGAACGAAATACTTGCTGTTCCTGTAATGTCTTCAAATGAAAATGTACTCATTCAGTCAGACACAATGCTTAGGCAGGAATATATCCGTAAGCTCACTGATTTAGGGGTGGAGTCTGTCTACATTAAAGATAGGGAAGAACTTCGTGATGAGCAGATTGGCAGAATCAGGAAGCATTCTGATGAGATGTGTACAATTGAGCAGACATTTGAGGAAAGCATGGATGTGGTTGAGAGCATACTAAGCAAGCATATCTACAAGCACAACGAAGAGCTTAAAAGAGTGTCTGAAGAGGCTGATATTGTAATCAACAAGGTTATATCAGAACCTGAAGTGATTGAACAGATTACAGAAATCCGTAATATCAGTACGGATATGTATTCTCATTGCCTTAATGTATGCATTTTATCCACAATCATGGCTATGAGACTTAAGATGAATGAAAAACAGGTTCAGAATGTATCTAAAGGTGCAATTCTCCATGATATAGGTCTGAAATACATTAATGTGCCATATATTGGTTTAAGTCTGGATGAGATGAATCCAGAGGAGGCGTTGGAATATAAGAAGCATACAGTATATGGATACAGTTCAATTCAGGAAGAGGAGTGGCTTGCTGACCCGGTTAAGGAGATTATTCTTCTTCATCATGAACAGATGGATGGGGAGGGATTTCCTTTCAGACAGAATGGAGATAAGCTTCGCAATGAGGTAAGACTTGTTGCTTTGTGTGATACATTTGATGCATTAATAAGTGGAATTGGCGATAAAAAGGTCAAGATGTATGAAGCAATTGAGTACATAAGGGCCTACACAGGAACGAAATTTGATCCTACTATTGCCAGGAAGTTCCTGGAGACAGTTGCCATGTTCCCTGTAGGTTCCCGTGTAGTGTTAAGCAGCGGTGAAACAGGAGAGGTAGTAAGGCAGAACAAGGAAGCGTTAGACCGTCCTGTAGTAAAGGTCATTACTAATGCTGACGGAAGCAGCTGTGAAGAAGAAAAAGAAATAGATTTAGTAAAGGCATTAACATTATTTATTGTAGATACATTATAATGTAATCCTGGCCGGAAGGGATATATATGAATCTATACTTAACAGCCATAGGATTTTCTGGAATGGATTCAAGGCAGGAACGTAAATTTATCAGAACTGCGGTAAAGCAGTGCATAGAAAAAGGTCTGGTCATAAAGAATGAGATTTTTAACCGTGGCGTAATTGTTGTAAGAATAAGTGAAAGCACAGGTGTGTATATATTTGGGCGTTATGAAGGAAAGAAATTCATATACGAGTATCATTATCCATTTGTGATGGGAAGTTACCTTACAGATAACGATGAGCTTACAGTTGAGCGTCATGTTGATAAGGAATCTTATGCGGTAATCTGTGATGAAGCAAGAACAGGTGTGACTTTGATATATTATCTTCAGAATGTTATGGACTATATGAATTACATTTCCATACAGCCTGATTTCAAGAAGGAAAGCTTTAATCCTGATGCAAGGAACATGATTGCAAAAACGCCGATTAAAGGCTATAAAACAGTATTGTCAGCTTTGTCTTTAGGTGGTATGATTTTACTGCCCGTTAAAAAGCCTGTAAGGTTATCAAGAAGCCAGATGGCTGCGGAGAATAGGCGCAGAAAGCTTATTGCAGCTGCTAAAGAGGGAGACGAGGAGGCTATTGAGAGTCTTACTATCGATGATATCGATACATACACAAGGATTTCCCACAGAATATTAACAGAAGATGTTTTCTCTATTGTTGATTCCACATTCATGCCATGTGGTGTGGAATGTGACCAGTATTCAGTAATAGGGGAGATTCTGGAGCTTTCACAGGAAGAAAATGTATATACAGGCGAAAAAATTTACATAATGACACTGGAATGTAACAATATGGTCTTTACTATGGCCGTAAATTCTGGTAATCTATTAGGCGAGCCTGAAGTTGGAAGAAGATTCAAAGGTCAGATATGGCTTCAGGGAAGTATCAAATTTTCAAAATGATTAGACGCCAATCACGTCTTTATCATAAGTTCTCATAGTTAAACGGATATAACAAGCGCCTCCTAAGCGCTAGTTGTGGGTTCGATTCCCGCTGGGAACATTCGCGTAAGCTACAAGCCATGCAAAAAAAGAGATGAATGGAATTCGAGCGAATTTATTCGCAG
>CALZFR010000049.1 GCA_945648485.1 uncultured Eubacterium sp.
TTAAAACCTGTAACGCTGTTCTTGCAATCATTCCAGTCAGTATATATGCCAGGATTACGCCCTATCCTTACTCCATAATACTTCATATACTCCCCCACTTTTCGTGTAGTCTCAAACCATATTATTGTACACAAATCATTACATTCCGTCAATAGGAAGGCTGTTTCTAAGGCACAGCCGTCCCCAGCCCTGTGAAGAGGATGGTGCATCCAGTCCCTCTATTGGTTTTGCCCCTCTTTGGAGATATGTCTTTAATTTATCACCATACATATAAGGGTCATTGCCTCTTACGATTCCCCATTCCATAAGTAATGCTGCCGCCCCTGTGCAGAAAGGAACCGCAAATGATGTTCCGGAAACAACTGTAGTGTCATTAATCATCACATTTTCACCAGGAGCAATTAAATCAGGCTTAACCCTGACATCATATCCTGTTCTTGACAGATATCCTCTTCCAGAAAAAGTGGACACAACATTCCGCAAAGAATCATATGCTCCCACTGTTATAACTCTTTCTGCTGTAGAAGGAATTGTGTATGTCAGTCCGGAAGAAGGTTTTAGGAATCCAGTTCCACTGTTTAATGTAACTGTTGTAGGAAGCCACATATCAATATGTCCGTTTTTTATATTATTTCCTGTTATAATTAATTTCCACAATCCAGGTGTTACATAATCATTAACCGGAATAAGTCCAATGAATACCTCCATAGCACTGCTGAAGGGCTTGAGCTGTCCGTTAAATGCAATTATTTCCACATCTCCAAGTTTTCCTCTGTTTATTACTGATGCATTGTCAGGAATAATGTAAGAAAACCCTTCCGGAGAAACCACCTTAATATCCATCCTGTCAAGGCCGCTTCTCCATACTGCAAAGCTTATGTCAGTTTCATATTCTCTTACAGCAAGCTCAAATTCCATACTTTCACCAGTTCCAAAATCTCCCTGTGTATGTATGGCACCTTCCCCCTCATTACCACTTCCCACACATATATTACATTTCCATACACCGCTTACATCATTGATATAGGATGTCTGAATATCATCTGACAGGTGAGGTCCATAATTATTGCCAAAGCTTATATTCAGCGCCACTGGCATGGATAATGAAGCTGCTGTGCGGATACAGTAATCAACTGCCCTCATCATATCCGTAGTGGTGGAAAAGCCTCCCATAGACCTCTTTATCTTCACAAATATAATAGATGCGCCATATGCTACACCATCATTGCCACAGGCTATTTTGCATACATTAATTCCGTGTCTCAATATATCCTCAAAAAGCCCGGTTGCAGACTGGGAATCACTGCCTGCCTCTCTTCTTCCCGGAAAGTTATCTTCAAACAGGACAGGATTATTTCTTTTTGCAATTTCTTCATTAATACTGTCACTGTCATAATACATGTCAGTATTCTGATCCCACATTCTTAGTATTCTTGTGCTTCCATCTGGATTTTTAAATGCAGGGTCATCCACATTAATTCCTGTGTCAATCACCGCCACTGCCACTCCTCTTCCACTTAAAGACGGAAGCATTAAAGCTGTGCCACCAGTTACTCCTGTGACACAGCTTTCTCTCTTTTCGTTTATCAAATCAAAATATAGTATCTTTGGCTTCTCCACATATTCTATTACAGGTTCAGCAGCTATTAAATTAACATTTTCCCGGCTGGTAACAATCACGCTATAGTTACACAACAATGGATATACCAAAGTTCCAGGATAGGAAGTTGTTATGGTATTAACAAATATGTCCTCTGATTGGCTGTTGTATTTTACAACTATCTCCCAGGTATCATTCTCCGAATCTACGCCTGCAGACAAATCGTCAAATGTCTCCCTTTCGTTGCGGGTAGCTTCCAGACTTACCATCAGCAGTGATTCCAGTTTCTGACTAAACATTATGCCCTCCAGGCTGTATGTCATTATATTCTATGACCTGTAATTCTGTACAAATGACAAAAAACTGTATTATATTATTATTTAATCATTTTTCTTAATGAAATCACTGTTTTTTTAGTGTAACATATTGTCCATGATAACAGAATAAACAGTATACATTAATAAATACATGAAAGGTATATAGTAATGGAACAGGAAAATAAGGAAAATGAAGCAAAAACACATCTATCAGAAAAGGACAAAAAGTTCAGGGACTTTGCACTTAATGGCAATCTCTGGCTGGTAATATTCTACGTATGTATTCCCCTATCTGCATTCCAGCTTATAAACCATCTTTTCAATATCCTTGATACAATGATGGCATCCCATGTAAGCGCCATAGCAGTATCGGCAGTTGCTTATCTTACACAGATACAGAATATGATTAGTGCTATTGGAATGGGGCTGGCTGTAGGAAGTTCATTAAAAATCAGTGAAGCCTATGGTGCAGGTGATTACCAGATGGTAAAGAAAAGATTAAGCACTCTTATAGCTATCTGCGGCATAATTTCTCTGGCAGTTCTATGTCTTGCCCCTATAACTCCTGCATTCTTAAGAATAACCGGAACCCCGGAAGAATTCATTGCTGTTGGTTCAAAATACTTCGTTGTAACACTGTTTGCCACTGTACTCAGCTTCTTTAACAACGTATATATTGCTATAGAGCGTTCCCGTGGCAATTCAAAAAGAATCTTAAGACTTAACATGCTTGTTATAACTCTTAAGCTGTCAATAACAGCAATTTTCATATATGGACTTAACGCTGACATCACCATGATTGCAGTAGCCAGTGTTATTTCACAGAGTTTTCTTTTCATAATGGCAATAAGAAATCTTACAGAGGGAGATAATGCATTTACCTTCAGCATTAAATCAATTCATTTCAAAAAAAATGTTGTCAACCCTATGCTTAACCTCTCCTTCCCTGTTATAGTTGAAAAGGTGGCATTTGCACTGGGAAAGACAGTTGTGAATTCCATGAGCAAGGAATATGGTTCTGTCACAGTTGGTGCCCTGGGAATATCAAATAATATTAATGGAATTACAACCCAGTGCCAGAATGGTTTTCAGGATGGCGGTGCCTCCATTATAAGCCAGAATATAGGAGCCGGCAACCTTAAACGGGCTCTGGACACGTTCTGGAGACTTCTGATTATAAATGCAGGAATCGGACTAATCGGTTATATCCTTCTTAATGTGTTTATAGAGCCAATCACATGGCTTTTTGCCAACAGCCAGGAGGGCTTCAATGCGGAGTTCCAGCAGACCATTATTAAGGTATTCCGTTATGATTCTTTTGGCGGATGCGTTCCACTTGGAATAAATGCTGCTGTAATGGCACTGCTGTTTGGATTTGGAAAAACCAAGCTTACACTGTTCTGCAATTTCTGCCGTGTATTCGTATTCAGAATCCCAATTCTGTGGGCATTACAGAATTTTACCACTCTGGGAAGTGAAAGTGTCGGTATAGTTATGGGGGCAAGCAATATTCTGACTGCAATGCTTTCCTGCATTGTAGCAGCATTTGTAATCCACGATATTAAAAAGAAACAAGAGGCGCAACAGTAAACTGCTGCGCCTCATTTCTTGTAGAAGAATTAATTTCATGCTTTATCTTTTCTTGTGAAGCTTGCCTACACTGACAATTGCAATTACAAGACACACAACACTCAATGCAAGGGATATTATCACAATAACAGTCTTAAGGTTATCATTAAGCTTTGAGGTTGCCTTTGCCGAAGCCGGTGCTGCAGTTGCCTTTTCCACATTGGCATCACTGAAATACTCATTTACTGTTCCGTCAAAGAAGAATCTCTGTACTGTGCTGTATTTCATATCATATACATACCATCCAGCCTTTCCGGAACTGTCCATTCCATAGAACAGATAAAACTCTGCTGTGTCCTTTCTACCGCTTGGTTTAAGAACATCTACATTACACCCTTCAATCTCCATTGTTTCAATCTCAAATCCTGAAGGAATCTCCATTCCTGATGTTACAGGAAGATACGCATAATGACTTTCCAGCTGCTCTATATCAATGTAATAATCATAGGACTTCTTTACAGAATCATATATATAATAACCAGCCTTTGCGTTGCCATCTAATGACACAAGGTACACAAGAGTAATCTTATCACTAAAGCCCTTGGCTGCCGGAACTTCTGTATCATCTATTATCACAGTTGAAGCTTCAAAACCAGCCGGAACAGGATGAGCCTCAAAATCACCGTCAATTGCAAATCTGTTATCACCCACAGCAATCTCCTTGGCATCTTCATCAGGTGTCACAGGCTCTGCCGGAGTCTCCACGCCGCCTCCATCTGGTTCAGTCTGGGCAGTTACATCCTTATACGTACTGATAACATATGTCTTCTTCGTTCCATTTTCAGCAGTTACAGTTATGTATGTTTTATTGTCCCCAGGATCCATTCTTGTTCCTGTAACAGAAATCTTAGCCTCCGGACTGCTTGCTGTGGCACTTACTACCAGCTTTGCCACATCTCCTCCCACCGTCATGGTATATTCTGTCACATCCTTGGAAAATGCTGGAGATAAAGTACCAGGACTAACCTTTAATGATGAAAGATAATTATCTGAAGATGCTGTTGATGGAGCGTTACCTTTCACAGTTCCTGAACCGGCATTTACCTGCATGTAATCTCCTGATGATGAAGCCACGCTGGAACCTGAGGATACACTTACACTTGTCTCCCCTGCTTTCATCACCTTAAAATTAACAGTTCTTGTCTTAGTTTTAAATGTATCAACATCAATCCACAAAACAGAGCCGGCAGAACCTGAATCCGCGCCTGAAACATACTGTAACGCTGAAGCATCGTATGAAAGATAAATCTTCGTGGCACTTATTTCATCAGAAGAAGAAATTGTAATCTTGACACTTACCTCATCCCCCACATTACCACTGGCACCTTCCACAGATACTGATGCACTGGAAGCGGCCTTCGCACTGTAAATATTAAGGAAAAAGCATAAAAACACTGCCATAATGCCACACAATATGCTAACTGCAAACTTTTTGGTTTTTTTCATATCAAACCTCCATTCCAGCAATCCTGCTAATCATTAAGAATCATGTTCTTAGTTTTAACAATATCAATAATGTCTAATGTACCATTATTATCAATATCTGCTGCCCTCTTATATGCCCCGGAAAGCTCACCTTTTCCAAGCATATCATTCTTTATCTTTACAATATCAAGAATGTCAACACTTCCATCTCCGTTAACATCACCTTCAACAGATACAGTGTAAGATGACACCTTGACATTAGAAGAATTATATATGTTAACCAGGTCTCCTGTAGCACATATATCAGACTTAGTATTACCATTCATGTCCGTTATTCTTACATAACCACCATTAGTTACTGCAATCTTTCCTGTTATTTCTGAAGGACTGATTCCTGAAGCAATTCCTGATATAATTCCATTCTCTGAATCCACAGCATATTCAGTGTTCATGTTGGCATCACCGCCACCCTGTGAATTAGGTCTTGCTATGTTCACAGTATAATTACGCACCTTGCCATTCTGGGCTGTAACCTTAATATTAATTACATTAGTACCATATTTCAGGTTATATGTTCCCGTTCCGCTTACACTTGCTTTATCTGAAACGGCAGTGGCAGCAACAGTTACCGATGATACCGAACTTGCCACAACTGCACCATACTCTGAATTGTACATGTTAAACGAAGGTGTTAGACTGATTCCGTTAACGCTTAATCCGGCAAGGTAATTATTAGGATTACCATCACCTGTAGGCTTGCTGCATGCAGCAGATGGCATATTATTAAATACCGGAATATAAAATGTTATTGCATTATCCCTTTTAAATTCTTCTGTATAGGCAGTTGCAGCCTTGGCTGACTCACTGAATGCTGCCTGAATATTAGTCATATACTGGTGATAATACGAACCTGAAAACACATCAAACTTCTCATAGTATATGGTGTTCTGTCCAACATTAATGTATGCTTTACCAACAAAGATGGCACCACCGATAAGTGCTCTCATTCTTGTATTCCATGGTCTTAATGTAGTTGAATCCTCCACAGCTGCGTACTTAAGTCCAACCTCCACAGCACTTAAATTACCTGACTTATAGGCACCAATATTGTAATAATTGTAAAGTCCAGTAAGACCTGACACATTACCAGATATAGAATTGCCTGTTCCGTTAATCCCCTGCTCCTGAAGAATTCTTGTGGCCAGGTGATATGGACTTACTCCAGACTGGTTGGCAGCTACAATCAAAGCGGAAGCATAGTTATAAACCTGATTATTATAGGAGAGGTCATGACTTGAATTAGCCATAAATGAACCTGAAATTACGTTATTAACTCCGCTTTCATTATGGGTATTACTATCATAAGCCAGAGACTCAAAAGCAAATATATTAGTTGTATTGAGATAATTTCTTGGATCAGCACAATACTCTACCAGTTCTTTTGAAGCCTGAACCCAGTTGCCACTGTCCTTTGCCACATATGTATCTGTCTCCCAGTCATAACATCCTGCATCAATTGATTTCCATGAGCTTATGGATGAGCCTGACACAAGGCTTCGACCATTCACATTCTCGTTATTAATAAATGTGTTCCAGTCCACGCTTATCTTTCTTGCAACGAAATTCCACTTTGGATACTGGGCGTGAATCTGCCTCAGACCTGCTTTATATGATTCTGGAAATCCCTGCTTGTTAAGATAAGCTTCAAAGTCTGTATTTTCCTCATAGTTATAATCATTAAGCACCTGAACATATTCCCCAAATATATATCCTGTTGTATATGAACCCTCATGATTAAATCCTATCTTGTACCAATCGTAGGTATCTGAAGTTTTCACAACCTGGAGAATGTCAAATGTAAATCCACCATTCTTCTTGGTTATAATATCACAGTTGGTATTACTCTCCGTCCTGATTCTGACATTAGTATCTCCTGCCGGAATCTGCCCCTTTGCAATTACCTGTTCGGCATATACTGTTTCAGGTCCCAGATTAACATGGTCTGTAATTCCACATATCCCCATCAGTGCTGACAGTCCCGGAACAGCAGAAAGTCCCTGAAAACAAAGCACTATGGCTGCAGCTGTAGCAACGGACTTCTTTATATGTCTATATACATCTCTTTTGTGAAAGAAAAAACCATCATTAAAGTATTTCAAATTATTCCACCTTCTCGCATATATCTGGCAACTTATATACATGAACATTCACATATATCCATCCGCCCACATTCATCTAATTTCTTCCGAACTCTGAAAGTTTTAGATTCTCATTACGTTCAAGAACCATATTGACACTCCAGCTGTTCGTAAACAACAGTAATGGGTTATCTTTAAGGTCCTTTATCTTCTTCATATCTGATGTACCAACAATTCTTGACACATCAATTTCTTCCGGATTCTCTATCCATCTTATATACTCGTATGGAAGTGTCTCCAGCTTGATATCTACATTATACTCGTTTTTCAGTCTGTATTCCAGCACTTCAAACTGCAAAACTCCTACAACTCCCACAATAATCTCTTCCATTCCGGTATTAAACTCCTGGAATATCTGGATAGCACCTTCCTGGGCAATCTGACTGATACCCTTGATAAACTGCTTTCTCTTCATGGTATCAATCTGTCTTACTCTTGCAAAATGCTCAGGAGCAAATGTAGGTATTCCCTCAAAGGCAAACTTCTTATTAGATGTACACAATGTATCTCCGATAGAAAAGATTCCCGGATCAAATACACCGATTATATCTCCGGCGTAAGCCTCATCAACAATATGTCTTTCCTGTGCCATCATCTGCTGTGGCTGTGAAAGTCTGATTTTCTTACCACCCTGTACATGGTTAACTTCCATTCCCGCTTCAAACTTCCCTGAGCAGATTCTCATGAATGCAATTCTGTCTCTGTGAGCTTTATTCATATTTGCCTGTATCTTGAATACAAATGCAGAGAAATCCTCCTTAGCAGGATCAATAATGCCCTGATTTGAGTTCCTTGGAAGTGGTGGTGTAGTCATCGAAAGGAAATGCTTAAGGAATGTCTCAACACCAAAATTAGTAAGGGCAGAGCCAAAGAATACAGGTGTAAGATTACCGGCACGCACCTCATCAAGACTGAATTCAGCACTGGCTCCATCGAGAAGCTCAATATCATCATTAAGCTTATCAAAGAATCCCTGTCCGATTTCAGCAAGAAGTTCATCAGTTCCCACAGGAATATTCTTAGTATCAACCTCTTTCTGACCATTCATGGCAGCCTTGAATAAGGATACTTCCTTCTCGTTTCTGTCATATACACCCTTAAATTCCTTTCCACATCCAATGGGCCAGTTCATAGGACATGTGCTGATTCCTAATACATTTTCAATATCATCAAGAAGCTCAAAGGGGTCATTAGCTTCTCTATCCATCTTATTGATAAATGTAAATATTGGAATGTGTCTTAATACACATACCTTAAAAAGCTTTATTGTCTGTTTCTCAACACCTTTAGAAGCATCTATTACCATTACTGCTGAATCGGCAGCCATAAGTGTTCTGTAGGTATCCTCTGAGAAATCCTCATGACCCGGTGTATCAAGAATATTGATGCAGTATCCATCATAATTAAACTGCAGCACAGATGAGGTTACAGAGATACCTCTCTCCTTCTCTATCTCCATCCAGTCAGAAACTGCATGCTTGGCAGTCTTCTTACCCTTAACAGAACCAGCCAGGTTAATTGCACCTCCATAAAGAAGAAACTTCTCCGTAAGAGTAGTCTTACCTGCATCGGGATGGGAAATAATTGCAAATGTACGTCTTTTCTCAATCTCTTTACTATAATCTGACATCACTGTTTCCTTTCAAGCAAAAAAATGTAAAGCCTATGATGCTTTAGGCATCACAGGCTTTATTGACCTAAAGATTCTATCTGTTCTCTCCGTTCAAACCGAACTTATATGAAACCTCAGACTTATCATCAATTCTACGGAATACGTTAACTACCCCATTCATAACATCAGGGAACTTGTCCTCATCAGCCTCAATAGTAATAATCTGACCTTCGTCCATAATCTCTACCGAATCAGCTTTAGCATCTTCAATAATAGACTTCTTTGCAGCCTCCAGCTTCTCCTCTGTATTCAGCTTCTTGCTGGCACTTTTAAATTTAACACTATATGTCCTCTTCATCATAATCCTCCATATCCATTATGTGTAATGGGAAAAACTCATACTTATCTGGGATTATACAACATTTAATTCCACACTTCAAGAGATTTATAGAAGAATCTCCTTTCCCAGTGTAAATGAATATATTATTTTTTCCTTAACAGGAAGTCCTGTTATCTGTGACAGGGCTTTACCATAATAATCAAGCTGTATGCTGTATCGTTCTTTCAGTATATCTGCACCACCCTTGTATGGCACCTTATCTGTTTTATAATCCAGTAAAACTATCTGTCCATCCTCAACAAAATACATATCAATAATACCCTGTATCAGCTGGACAGGATTATCCCTGTCTATAAATACAAATGGCTGTTCACGCCATATTCTGTTCTCCCCAGCAGCTACAGCAATACGTCTTCCCACATCAGATGATATGAACTTTTCAATATCACTTTCCTCAATACATTCATACTGTTGTTTTGTAAGTTTCTTGCTGGAAAGCATCCTTTGAAGCTGCTCACTGATGCTTATACTCAGATTATTGTAATCAATTTCTTTGTAATCTAAGCACTCCATAACACGGTGATATGCACTTCCCCGCTGGTTGCCTGTAAGCTTTTCACCTGTGTCTTTCATAAATTCAGGAATTATCTCATTATCTTCCTGTACAGAAGCTTTCTCCATGGCATCCTTTACACTGTCTTCCAGGGAATCCCTATCATCAAAATCCTCATCATGAAGCTGATGCTTTAATTCTGATACCGTCACCTTGGATTTCACGTTTTCCTCTGCATCATGTGGATATGGGGGTATTTCTGCTTCTATATGTTTTTCTTCCTGTCCTTCGGGCATATTTATGATATTTTTCTGTTCAGGAGCCTCTTCTGATATAACCTCAAAATTGTCATTATCAGACATAGCAACAGGAACTGTCATATCAAAAAAACTTGCAGAACTGTCAATATCAAGATAACTGTATGTTCCTCCATCTAAGACAGATGCCCTTATCTTTTCCCATTTCTTCATACTTGTTTCCATGTTATCCACAACGCCTGTCATAATCAGTTTTTCTCTTGCTCTTGTCATGGCAACATACAGGATTCTCATATCTTCACTTATGTTATCCTCCTTTA
>CALZFR010000050.1 GCA_945648485.1 uncultured Eubacterium sp.
ATTCAAAATTTGCAAACATTGCTCATAAAAAGGCAGCAAATGATGCAGCAAAGGGCAAAATCTTTACCAGACTTGGCAAGGAAATCATGGTTGCCGTTAAAGAGGGTGGCCCGGATGTTAATAATAACAGTAAATTAAGACAGGTAGTTACTAAGTGTAAGGCTGCCAATATGCCTAATGATACAATTGAGAGAGCTATTAAGAAGGCGGCAAGCACAGATATGTCAAACTTCGAGTCAGTTACATATGAAGGTTATGGTCCTAATGGTACGGCTATAATTGTTGAAGCTCTTACAGACAACAGAAACAGGGCAGCATCCAACATCAGAAATGCATTCACAAAGGGCAGTGGTAATGTTGGTACACCTGGATGTGTATCATTTATGTTTGATAATAAGGGACAGATTATTGTGGCAAAGGAAGATTGTGACAAGGACGCCGATGAATTGATGATGATTGCCCTTGATGCTGGAGCTGATGATTTCAATGAAGAAGAGGACTGCTTTGAAATTACAACAGCACCAGATGATTTTGGTGCTGTCACCGACGCATTGACATCATCTGGAATTACATTTGCTTCTGCTGAAGTTACAATGATTCCACAGACATATGTTGAGCTTTCAGATGAGGAGGATATTAAGAGGATGAGAAGAATCTTAAACCTTCTTGATGAAGATGATGATGTACAGAATGTATATCACAACTGGTATGAACCTGAAGAGCAGGAAGATTAGTTATATACAGATAACTGAACGTTTGAGGTATTATACAGGCAGGAGCAGCTATGGATTACATGGCATCTCCTGCCTGTATTTTTTACAAAATACTTTTCAACATGTATTTATAGTGATACAATAATTCTATAGGTTGTGCAATCGCAAGTCTAATTATCTACAGGCAGCAAAGAAGTGAGGAATACTGATACTATGAAGTTATGGGAGATAGAACCTAAATCTAATATAATTCTTAAAGTGACCATTAATGGACAGTATATTGATTTACCTACAGTTTGCTATTCCCAGGAAAGTGATGGTATTGTATGCGAGGCTATTAGAGTTGAAGGAAAAGCAGTTTCACTGGATAGTATAGGTATCAGTATTGAGATTATGTTTATCCGTCCGGAGAAGTCTCCGGTATTGTGGCGGGGGGTTGTGTGTGACGCTATATATATTGACTCTAAGATGTTTTATAAGCTTAAGTGCAAGGAAGAAGGCATTGAAAAGAACAGAAGAGAAGCTTTCAGGGTTTATATTGGAGTGAAAGGCGTAGCACAGCTTGGATTAAACAGGAAAGCTATAGATGTTATTGTTAAAGATGTCAGTGAGAACGGCTTTTCATTCATATCAGTGGATGATATTCAGGATGTTTTAAGCCTTCCTGTAAGACTTGTATATACAGATTTAGATATTAATTTCTCGTTGATGGGGATAGTGGTACGTAAGGTTAAGATTGATGAGAAGAAATTTCTGTATGGATGTAAGCTTAGTGTGGAGAATTCCAGACTTGGACAGTATATTATACAGAAACAGAGACAGACACTTTCAGGAAAGAATGGAAGTATGTCGAAGGAACTGATGGGTCAGAATTCCAAGGGTGGCGGTTTGGATAAGAAATCTCAGTTACTTGGAAATCAGAGAAAGAATAACTTTAGTGGAGAGTCAGAGAAAAAGTATTCAATTTCAAAGGCATATGATGATCCATTTAAACGGTCACTTGACAGTGTTGATAAATCTGAACGAAGGAAAGCATTCAGAAGAACTGCAGACGGAAAGAGGTTTTAACTATGAATGATGAACAGCTTAATGTAGGTCTGGAAAAAATGAAAGATATTAATGAAAAGCGGAATGGACATAGAAAGAAAACCTTTGAGAAAGCAAAAGTTTGTGAACAGTGTAATACTAATATGGTGTATATATATGGTGAGATGTACCAGTGCCCGGTGTGTGGAAGAAAGGAACTGTCTGACTTTGGAAAGGTAAGAGAATTTCTTGATGCCAACGGGCCACAGCCTGCAGCAGTGATTGCTGATGCAACAGGTGTAAGCCTGCATGCCATTGACCAGTTCCTAAGGCAGGGAAGGGTTGAGATTCCGGATGGCTCTGATGTATATATTAAGTGCCAGAATTGTGGAACAGAGATACGGTATGGAAGGTATTGTCCTGAATGTATGGCGAAGATATCAAAGAATATTAATGCAGCAATGTGGAATCAGGATGTGGGTGAAAAACCTAAGATGAAGCATAATGCTGCAGGAAAGATGCACACACTTGAAGATTCAAAGAAAAGACGAGGTGGTTATAAAAAGTAAAAAGAGCAGCCGTGATACCCTATATAATCTGGTATCACGGCTGCCTTTTTAAAGGAAACTTATGATTATGAAAGAAAAAATCATATATTAAAGATCAAAACCGAAGTAACGAACAGCGTTGTTGTATGAGATGCCTTCAACAATCTTCTTTAAAGCTTTCTCATCATCTGGATATTCACCATTCTCTACCCATCCACCAATAAGCTCACACATAATTCTCCTGAAGTATTCATGTCTTGTGTATGATAAGAAGCTTCTTGAATCTGTAAGCATACCGATGAAGTTGCCCAGCAGACTTAAGTTGGCAAGGCTTGTCATCTGATTAATCATTCCAACCTTATGGTCATTAAACCACCATGCAGAACCCTGCTGAATCTTGCCAACAGCTTTAGAATCCTGGAAACATCCAATAACTGTTCCAATTGCAGCGTTAACTGAAGGATTGAGAGAGTAAATGATTGTCTTAGGAAGCTCATCAGTAGAATTAAGAGAATTAAGGAACTGAGCCATCTCTGCTGAACAGTCATAAGTGTTGATGCAGTCATAACCTGTATCTGGTCCTAACTGATTGTATCTTAACACATTGTTATCACGGATTGTTCCGTAATGAAGCTGCATTACCCAGTTACGCTTGTTGTATTCCTTACCAACAAATACCATAAATGCAGTCTTAAACTTATTCATCTCCTCAGTTGTAACTGAAGCACCAGATAATCTCTTAGCAAAGATTTTCTCGATTTCATCCTCTGTGTATGGCTTGTACATGACATACTCAAGAGCGTGGTCTGATACTGAACATCCCATAGAAGCAAAGAAATCCATTCTGTTCTTCAATGCATCCTTAAGTGTTGCAAATGAGTTGATTGTAACACCGCTGACCTCAGATAACTTACCAAGGTAATCAAGGTATTCAGGCTTCTCAAGATTCATAGCCTTATCTGGTCTCCATGCAGGAAGTACCTGCACATCAAATGTATTGTCTTCAGCGATAATCTTGTGCCACTCAAGGGAGTCAACAGGATCGTCTGTTGTACAGATTAATGTTACATTGGACTGTTTGATAAGGTTTCTTACAGACATAGAAGATTCGGCAAGTTTTGCGTTGCACAGATTCCATACTTCCTCAGCAGTGTCACCGTTAAGGATTCCGTTATATCCAAAGTATCTCTGTAATTCAAGGTGGCTCCAGTGGTAAAGTGGGTTACCGATAGCCATCTCCAATGTCTCTGCCCACTTCTGGAACTTCTCTCTGTCAGAAGCGTCACCTGTAATATATCTCTCATCAACGCCGTTAGTTCTCATCTGACGCCACTTGTAATGGTCTCCACCAAGCCATACCTGAGTAATATTTTCGAACTTTCTGTCTTCAGCAATTTCTCTTGGGTTGATATGGCAGTGATAGTCAAGAATTGGCATCTTCTCTGCATAATCATGGAAGAGGTGCTGGGCGGTTGGTGTAGAAAGTAAAAAGTCTTTGTCCATAAATTGTTTCATGGTATTTCCTCCTGTTTGATTGTGATGTATATGCTATACAATCTGATTGGATAGTAATAAAAATGTAGGCAGATACATCTTGATAAATTGATTATACAATGGTATTATACTAAAAACAAGTGCGATGTGGGAAGATATTTTATCCATTATCCATTTGAAAAACCAATTTACTGGTGAAAAATAGGGAAGCACCCTAATCAAGAAGGAGATTAATAATGCAAAGATTAAACAAGAGTATTACTCATGCAGTTGACAGACCTGTTAAGGTTATGCAGTTTGGTGAAGGAAACTTTCTTAGAGCATTCGTAGATTACATTTTCGATGTTACTAACGAAAAGACTGATTTCAATGGTGGCGTTGTAATCGTAAAACCTATTGAGTTTGGTACACTTGATAGATTTCATGATCAGGAATGTCAGTATACACTTCAGTTAAGAGGTTTCGAGAACGGACAGCCAAAGGAGATTACTCGTCAGATTACATCTGTAGTTGATGCTGTTGCTGCGATTGAAGACTATGACAAGTTCATGGAATATGGTACTTCTGAGACACTCCGTTTTATCGTGTCTAACACAACAGAGGCAGGAATTGTGTTTGATGAGACAGATGATTTCAATGCATGCCCTCCTAAGACATATCCTGGAAAGCTTACAAAGCTCCTTTTCGAGAGATATAAGAAGTTTAACGGAGCTGCTGATAAGGGACTTATCTTATTGCCATGTGAGCTTATTGCTGATAATGGTATTGAGCTTAAGAAGTGTATTATGCAGTTTATTGATCTTTGGAAGCTTGATGATGGATTTAAGGCATGGGTTAACGATAACTGCTCATTCTGTCCTACTCTGGTAGACAGAATTGTTCCAGGATATCCAAGAGATGAGGCTGAGGAGCTCTGCAAGGAGTGGGGATATGAAGACCAGCTTATCGACAGGGCAGAAACATTTGGTCTGTGGGTTGTTGAGTCTGATTCTAATCTTCCACTTGAGCAGCTTGAGAAAGAACTTCCATTCAAGGAAGCAGGCCTTAACGTTGTGTTCACTAAGGATCATCATCCATATAAGGAAAGAAAGGTTAGAATCCTTAATGGTTCTCATACTTCCTTCGTCCTTGCATCATTCCTTGCAGGTAATGATCTTGTTGAGCAGTCAATGAAGGATTCTACAATCAGACAGTACATGGAAGAAACTCTTTACGATGAGGTTATTCCAACTCTTTCACTTTCAAAGGATGATTGTGAAACATTTGCTAAGGCTGTTATTGACAGATTCCTTAATCCATTCGTAAAGCATCAGCTTCTTTCTATCTCACTTAACTCAGTTTCTAAGTGGGAAGCAAGATGTATGCCTTCATTCCTTGGATACGTTGACAAGTTTGGCAAACTTCCTAAGTACCTTACATTCTCTATAGCTGCCCTGATGTCATTCTACACATCTCAGACAGAGGTTGAGAATAATGGTGGTATCTGCTTACAGGGAGACCGCGATGGCGAGAAGTACTTTATTCAGGATGACAGAGCAGTTCTTGATTTCTTTAAGGAGAACTCTGGAAAGTCACCTGCTGAATTTACACATGCTTACTTAAGCAATACTAAGTTCTTCGGAGGCAATGACCTTTCTAAGGTTGCTGGTCTTGAGGATGCTATCACAGCTTATATTACAGATATCAGAGCAAGAGGAATGAGAGCAGTTGTAACTGATTTAGTTAACAATAAGTAATCTGTTTCTTTTAGTAATGTGATTTAAGGGCGGATGGCATTTCATCCGCTCTTTCTATGTTGATGATTATATTAATATAACAAGGGAGGTAGACATGCAGGATTTTATCAAAATTAACAAAGATGATAATGTTGCAGTAGCCTTAAAGCCAATCAGCAAGGGTACAACCCTCAATGTTGCAGGCACAGAGGTTACAACTATTGAGGATATTCCTCAGGGACATAAGTTTGCAATCAAGCCTGTAAAGAAGGGCGATGAGGTTGTAAAATATGGCTTCAGAATTGGATATGCCCAGGCTGATGTTGAGGTCGGCGGATGGATTCACACCCATAATTTAAAGACAGCCCTTGGCGAACTTCTGGATTACACATATAATCCTGAGGGACATGAGGATGTCAAGCCAACCGAGGAGGCATTCTTTGAAGGTTATATGAGAGAGAATGGCAAGGTTGGTGTCCGTAATGAGGTTTGGATTATTCCTACAGTTGGATGTGTAAACTCAATTGCAAGAGCTATTGAGACTGCCGCAAGACAGGTAAAGCCAGAGGGCGTTGATGAGGTTGTTGCATTTACCCATCCATATGGATGTTCTCAGACAACAGATGATCAGGAACATACAAGAATTGTTCTTGCTGACCTTATCAACCATCCTAACGCTGGCGCTGTACTTGTACTTGGTCTTGGATGTGAGAACAGCCGTATTGAAGTGCTTAAGGATTATATTGGTGATTATAACCCTGACAGAGTTAAATTCCTTCAGGTTCAGGATGTAGAGAACGAGCAGGAAGAAGCAGCAAAGATTATGTCAGAGCTTATGTCATATGCAAGTAACTTTAAGCGTGAGAAGGTAAGTGCCAAGGAACTTATTATCGGAATGAAGTGCGGTGGCTCTGACGGATTATCAGGAATTACAGCTAATCCAACAGTTGGACTTTTCTCAGATATGCTTGTATCTAAGGGCGGTACAACAATTCTTACAGAAGTACCAGAGATGTTTGGTGCTGAGACAATCCTTATGAACCGTTGTGCTAATAAGGAGCTGTTTGAGAAGACAGTTCATCTTATCAACGATTTCAAGGAGTACTTTATCAAGAACGGACAGGAGATATACGAGAATCCATCACCTGGTAATAAGGATGGTGGTATTACAACTCTTGAGGATAAGTCTCTTGGATGTACACAGAAGTCTGGTTCTTCACTTGTTAAGGGTGTTCTTGCTTATGGTGAGCAGGTTAAGGAGAAAGGTCTTAATCTCCTTAGTGCTCCAGGTAATGACCTAGTTGCAGCCACAGCATGTGCAGCTTCAGGTGCCCAGATTGTATTATTTACAACAGGACGTGGTACACCATTTGCATCACCAGTACCTACTGTTAAGATTGCTACTAACTCAAGACTTGCAGGCAATAAGGGCAACTGGATTGATTTCAATGCAGGAAGAATTGTAACAGATGATCTTCCTATGGAGGATGCAGCGAAGGAACTGTTCCAGCTTGTATTGGATGTTGCTTCAGGCAAGCAGGTTAAGGCTGAGATTGCAGGATTCCATGACTTAGCTATATTCAAGCAGGGTGTTACACTGTAATTACGGTTATAATACCAGCCTGAATAATATTACATGAATTATATTATTAAAAAAATAGTACAAGCAGTTTAAAAAAGCATAGCCTTAATTAAGGTTTTATGTTAAAATATAAAAAAATACTTTTGGAGGTAACTACAATAATGGATTTAAATTTAAAGCCAGAAGGCACTTATGCATTTGATGCCGTATCATTAGGTGAGGTAATGCTTCGTCTTGACCCAGGTGAAGGACGTATTCGTACAGCAAGAAACTTCAGAGCATGGGAAGGCGGCGGAGAGTATAACGTTGTTCGTGGTCTTCGCAGATGCTTCGGCCTTAAGACAGCTGTTCTTACAGCTTTTGCTGATAATGAAGTTGGTAAGCTTATGGAGGACTTTATCCTTCAGGGTGGTGTTGACACATCTCTTATCTGCTGGAAGAAGACAGATGGTATCGGCCGTCTTTGCAGAAATGGTATCAACTTTACAGAGAGAGGATTTGGTATCCGTGGTGCTGTAGGTTGTTCAGACCGTGCTAACACAGCTATTTCACAGGCTAAGCCAGAGGATTTCGATTTCGAGTATATCTTCGGTACACTTGGTGTTCGTTGGTTACATACAGGCGGTATCTATGCTGCATTATCTGAGCAGTCATGTGAGACAGTTCTTGCTGCTATTAAGACAGCTAAGAAGTATGGTACAATCGTATCTTACGACCTTAACTACCGTCCATCAATGTGGTCAGCTATCGGTGGTATTGAGAAGGCTCAGGAAGTTAACAAGGAAATCGCAAAGTATGTTGATGTTATGATTGGTAACGAGGAAGACTTTACAGCATGCCTTGGCTTCCAGATTGAGGGTAATGATGAGAACCTTAAGTCTCTTAACATTGAAGGCTACAAGAAGATGATTAACGAGGCAGTTAAGACATATCCTAACTTCAAGGCTGTTGCAACAACACTTCGTACAGTTAAGACAGCTACAGTTAATGACTGGTCAGCTCTTTGCTGGGCAGGTGGAGAAATCTACAAGGCTAAGCAGTATGATGGTCTTGAAATCATGGATAGAGTTGGTGGTGGAGATTCATTCGCTTCAGGTCTTATCTATGGTCTTATGACAACAGGTGATGCTGAGACAGCTGTTAACTACGGTGCAGCTCATGGCGCTCTTGCTATGACAACTCCTGGTGATACAACAATGGCTTCTAAGAAGGAAGTTGAAGCTATCATGGGTGGCGCTGGCGCAAGAGTACAGAGATAATATTTTTTGAATACAGTGTCTGTGGGCTTATTGTTACAATAAGCTTCACAGACTATTGTAAATTAATGATTAATTTTAAGGAGATCTATAATGAACGCAGTAATTGAAGAACTTGGTAAAATCGGTATTGTACCTGTTATAGCTCTTGATGATGCTAAGGATGCAGAGCCACTTGCAAAGGCTTTAATTGAAGGTGGACTTCCAGCAGCTGAGGTTACATTCAGAACAGCAGCAGCAGAAGAGTCAATTAAGATTATGTCAGAGAAGTTCCCAGAGCTTGTTGTTGGTGCTGGTACTGTTCTTACACCAGAACAGGCAGACAGAGCAATGAACGCTGGTGCTAAGTTTATCGTAAGCCCAGGACTTAATCCTAAGGTTGTTAAGCATTGCCTTGATAAGGGATATCCAATTGTTCCTGGAACAAGCAATCCTTCAGACGTTGAAGTTGCAATTGAGTTGGGACTTGATGTAGTTAAATTCTTCCCAGCAGAAGCAGCAGGCGGACTTAACATGATTAAGTCTATGGCAGCTCCATATACACAGATGAAGTTCATGCCTACAGGTGGTATTAATGCCGGCAATCTTAAGTCATACCTTGACTTTAATAAGATTGTATGCTGTGGTGGTTCATGGATGGTTAAGAAGGATTTAGTTACAGCTGGTGATTTTGAGGGCATCAAGAACCTTACAAGAGAAGCTGTTGACACTATGCTTGGCTTTGAGATGCGCCATGTCGGTATGAACATGGCTAATGCAGAAGAGGCAGAGGAGCTTGCAGACACATTAGAGAAGATGTTCAGCTTCCCTAAGAAGGTTGGTAACAGCTCAATCTTCTCTGGAACTGGATTCGAAATCATGAAGAAGCAGGGCCGTGGAACACATGGACATATTGCTATTGCTACTAACTATATTGAGAGAGCAATATATCACCTTCAGAAGAGAGGCTTTGAGTTCGATGAGGATTCAAGAGTTGTTAAGGAAGGTAAGTTAAAGGCTATCTACTTCAAGGGCAGCTTTGGCGGATTCGATATGCACCTTGTTCAGAAGTAATCAGAACAGATTACGCAAATTACAACTAATTGAATATTTTGTAATTATTAAGACCTGGAGGCTGGTTAACAGCTTTCAGGTTTTTGTTATTTCAATAAATGGTGGTCTGATTTTAAAATAAAAAGCTAAAATCACAATATCTTGTGTAAAAAGTAAGAAAAAAATTGAAAAAATTTCTATTTTAGGGTAATATATATAAAAAATATACCGATACATAATTAGAAGGCTATGAGTTTGCCTTGTTTCAGTGAGTTAAATTGATTTATATATTATTCTATAGGGGCTTAGCTTATGATGGAAAAATTATTAAAATTAAAAAAATATATAAAGGACTGGAAAGTTATAACTGCATGTGTTGCGGTTGTGGCTTTAGTTGGGGGAATTGCCATGTTCGTTACGGCAGATTCTTTTGTGAGTTTTACTTTTGAACAGTCAGACCCAGTTGTTTTCAATAGTAATGATGATACAAAAACAATCAGGATTGTTAATGTTTCGGGTAATGATACAGCATTGAATCCAAGTGCTTCAGCAAGTAATATTACATTAGATAAAATTGTACCATATGTTGATTGGAGAATTGACCAATTAACAGCTAATGGTACCTCTAAAGACGTAATATCTTTTACTGCTAATGGTAAGTCAAATCTATTTCTGAGTGGGAAATTAACAGATGTTCCTTTTTCAAACTTTAATCCGGCGAATGCTATTGCAGAAACTAATGATAATGAAGAAAAAATTGAACTTTTTAAATCACGAATTATAGAAGCTGAAAAAG
>CALZFR010000051.1 GCA_945648485.1 uncultured Eubacterium sp.
GTGTATCCGTAATTAGGAGGTATATATATGAAGGGATATATAGATGGTGATTTGGGTAGAATTTCCATTGATTCCGAAGTTATTGCCAGATATGCAGGCTCAACAGCGGTAGAGTGCTTTGGTATCGTTGGAATGGCTGCAGTCAGCATGAAAGATGGTTTATTTAAACTGTTAAAAGGTGACAGCCTTACAAGAGGTATTAATGTTAAGATAGATGAAGATAATAAAATATCAATTGAATTTCATGTAATTGTTTCTTATGGTGTAAGTATTCTTACAGTGGCAGACAATCTTATTGAGAATGTTAAATACAAAGTTCACGAGTTTACCGGACTTGAGATTAAGAAGATTGATATATATGTTGAAGGTGTAAGAGTAATCGACTGATTTTCATAATAGTATGCGATAAGGCAGAATGGAGGATATTTTTAACAATGAATACAATAGATGCAGCACTGGTACAGAAGATGTTCCTTGCAGGCGCAAAGAATCTTGAATCTAATAAGGAATGGATTAATGACCTTAATGTGTTCCCTGTGCCAGATGGTGATACAGGAACTAATATGACAATGACAATAATGTCTGCTGCCAAGGAAGTGAGCAGTATTGTAAATCCAACTATGGAAAATCTTGCGAAGGCCATTTCCAGCGGTTCATTAAGAGGTGCAAGAGGTAATTCAGGTGTTATTCTTTCTCAGCTTTTAAGAGGTTTTTCTAAGGAGATGTCTTCGTTAAAGGAAATATCTGTTGAGAATCTTGCTTCTGCTACCCAGAGAGCAACAGAAACTGCATATAAGGCTGTTATGAAACCAAAGGAAGGTACAATTCTTACTGTTGCCAAGGGAATATCAGATAAGACAGCAGAGATTGCGGCAGAATCTGACGATATAGAATCAGCACTTCTTACAATTATTGAGCATGCAGAATATGTTCTTTCAAAGACACCTGATATGCTGCCGGTATTAAAAGAGGCAGGCGTTGTAGATTCAGGCGGACAGGGACTTGTTGTATTCTTAAGGGGAATGTATGATGCTTTAACAGGAAAAGTTACTAATTTTGAAATTACAGAACCTAATCCAGAGTTTAAGGCAGGCTCTTCAATGCCAGGAAAGGGTGCTGCAGTTGAGAATGCAGATATTAAGTTTGGTTACTGTACAGAATTTATCATTATGCTTGAAAAAGAGTTTAATGAGGATACAGAGGTAAAGTTTAAGGAGTTCTTATCTTCAATAGGTGACTCAATTGTTTGTGTTGCACTTGATGATATTGTTAAGGTGCATGTTCATACTAACCATCCTGGTCAGGCATTTGAGAAAGCACTGGAGTATGGTCAGCTTACAAAGATGAAAGTTGACAATATGAGAGAGGAACATAATCAGAAGGTTGTTGCCCAGTCAGAGATGCAGGCTGCAATTGCCAAGGAGGCACAGGAGAAGAACAGTAAATCTGTTAATACTCCTAAGAAGGATTATGGTTTTATAACAATTGTTGCTGGAAGTGGTCTTTCTGAGATATTTAAAAGTCTTGGTGTTGATCAGGTTATTGAAGGCGGCCAGACAATGAATCCAAGTACAGAAGATATTCTTAATGCAGCTGATAATATTAATGCAGATACTATATTTGTACTTCCAAATAATAGTAATATTATACTTGCTGCAAACCAGGCAGCTTCAATTGTTGATAATAAGAAGATTATAGTTATTCCTACAAAGACTGTTCCACAGGGTATTACAGCAATGATTAATTTTGAGGAATCACGCTCTGCACAGGAGAATGAAGTTACTATGACAGAGTCTCTTGCTGGTGTTTCTACAGGACAGGTAACATATGCTGTGAGGGATACTTCTATTGATGGTAAGACAATTTGTAATGGCGATATAATGGGAATTGGTGATAAAGGTCTTCTGGCTGTGGGAAAGGAAATTGATGATACAGTCCTTGAGATGCTGGAAGCAATGTTATCAGAGAACGATGATGCTGAGCTTGTAAGCCTTTATTATGGTGAGGAGATTTCTGAGGAACAGGCAGATTCACTTGCTGCTTTGATTGAAGGCAGATTCCCTGACATTGATGTTGAGGTTCAGATGGGCGGACAGCCAGTTTACTATTATTTAGTTTCGGTAGAATAATATCAATATGAGAATTACAGAATTAAAGGGCATTGGAGAGAAAAGTGCCCAGTGTTTTAGCAGGCTTAATGTATACACAGTTGAGGATCTCGTGGGTTTATACCCACGGGATTATGACGTGTACGAAGAGCCTGCTTTAATTAATGAATTAAATCAGGATTATGAGAAGACAACAGTGGCTGTGGATGGAGTAGTTGCCAAAAATCTTGAAGTATACAATACTGGAAGAATTGTAATATTGTCTACAGTTATAAGGGATATAAATGGTAATGGTTTGAAATGTGTGTGGTATAATATGCCTTATCTTAAGAGTTCTTTAAGACAGGGGACACGTTTTGTATTCAGGGGAAAGCTGTCGGTTAAAAGAGGGGCATTGTGTCTTGAACAGCCAGATATGTATACAGTTTCAGATTATAATAATATTAAAGGTGTTATGCAGCCTGTATATCCATTAACTAAAGGACTTTCGAATAAACTTGTTACCAAGGCGGTAAAACAGGCTTTAGAAAAGTACAATACCGGACTTGAAAAGGAATTTATACCGGAAGAAATAAGGGAGGAATATAACCTGGCTGAACATAATTTTTCAGTGGTAAACATACATTTTCCAGGAACAATGGATGATTACGTTCAGGCAAGAAAAAGGCTGACTTTTGAAGAGTTTTTCCTGTTTATACTTGCAATCAGGTCACTAAAAAACAGAACTGAAAGACTTCCCAACAGTTTTCATATATCTAATGACTCCCGTACTGACCAGTTTCTTGAAGCACTGCCATATTCGTTGACAAATGCCCAGAAGAAGGCATGGGAGGAAATAAAGGAAAATATGCAGAGTGACAGGCTTATGAGCAGGCTTGTTCAGGGTGATGTTGGTTCTGGAAAGACAATTATTGCAGTACTTGCGTTAATGAATACCGCATTCCAGGGATATCAGGGAGCGTTGATGGCACCAACTGAGGTTCTGGCAAAGCAGCATTATGAAACTATTACAGGATTGTTTGAGAAGTATGGGATTAATCTTAGGGCAGTTCTTCTTACAGGTTCACAATCTGCAAAGGAAAGAAAAAGTGTCTATGGGGAAATTGAATCAGGGGAGGCAGACATTATTATCGGTACTCATGCCCTTATTCAGGAAAAAGCTATATATAATAATCTTGCTCTTGTCATTACAGATGAACAGCATAGATTTGGTGTTAATCAGAGAAAAGCTTTATCTGAAAAAGGTAATAATCCCCATATTCTTGTAATGAGTGCTACGCCAATTCCCAGAACTCTTGCAATTATTGTATATGGAGACCTTGACATCTCTGTTATTGACGAGATGCCTGTAGGCAGACTCCCTGTAAAAAACTGTGTTGTGGACCAGTCATACAGACCGAAAGCCTACAGTTTTATTGCTAACCAGATTCGAGAGGGAAGGCAGGCATATGTGATTTGTCCTATGGTTGAGGAAAGCGAAGGAGCTGACCTTGAAAATGTTATAGATTATGCAAAAGTGCTTAAATCCAATCTTCCAGGTGATATTAAAGTTGAGTACCTGCATGGTAAGATGAAAGCTGCAGAAAAAAACAGCATTATGGAAAGATTTCTTGGCGGTCAAATCCAGGTACTTGTTTCTACCACAGTAATAGAGGTAGGTGTTAATGTACCTAATGCATCTGTAATGATGATTGAGAATTCAGACAGGTTCGGTCTGGCGCAGCTTCACCAGCTTAGGGGAAGAGTAGGACGAGGAAAGCACCAGTCTTATTGTATATTTGTTTCTGGGAATAAGCAGAAGAAAACCAGGGACAGACTGGAGATTCTGTTAAAGACCAATGATGGATTTAAAATTGCAGAGGAAGATCTTAAACTTCGTGGCCCGGGAGATTTTCTGGGGGTTCGTCAGAGTGGTGACCTTGATTTTGGTCTTGCAGATATTTTTACAGATTCTAAAATGCTTAAAGCAGCCTCTGATTGTGCGGGAAAAGTCCTGGATGAAGATCCTCTGCTTGAAGGCGAAAAAAACAGAGGGTTGTCTGAAAAAGTATCAGAATATACATTGAAATGTTTAAGCAAACTTAATCTATAGAGTGACTTTATAACATATAATACAGGAGATTAATGTGAAAAATAAGCCTGATAGATTATGCGGAATGGAGATTATTATGAGAGAGATGGAATTTACGATGAGCAGGCCTAATCTTGTAAAAGTAGGGGATGAGGTGGAGATAACAGAAGGAAAACTGCCCAGCAGTTATTATTATACTATCGAACCGGCAGTGGCTATGTCGGGAAATTATGCTACACCAGACAGATTAAAATCCAGAAAAGGAGTAGTGACAGAGGTTGGCGAATCAAAGAGGGGATTCTACGTAAAAGCGGCCTTTGATGAATAGGTAAAAAACTTCCTGCATATACATTTAGCAGTATATGCAGGAGGTTTTTTTATGGACAGCAATATTCATAAGCAATCCACATACAATATTTATAAGGATATTGGTGAAAGAACCAATGGAGAGATATACATAGGGGTTGTCGGCCCGGTAAGAACAGGCAAATCCACATTTATAAAAAGATTTATGGATTTGGCTGTGATTCCAGAGATTGAAAATGAACATGTCAGAAAACGTACTATGGATGAACTTCCTATGAGTGGAGCGGGAAGTACAATAACTACAACAGAACCTAAATTTATACCAAGTGATGCTCCTGTTGTTAAAGTGCTTGATAATATGTCAGTTAAGATTCGCCTGATTGATTGTGTAGGATTCATGGTGGATGGTGCACTGGGACTTTTTGAGAATAATAAGGAACGCATGGTCAAGACACCATGGCAACAGGATGATATTCCATTTACCCAGGCAGCGGAGATTGGGACAAATAAGGTTATAAAAGACCATTCAACAATAGGAATCATTGTTACAACCGATGGAAGCTTTGGAGAAATAGAAAGGGAGAACTATGTAAAAGCGGAAAAAAGAACGGTTAATGAGTTAAAGAATATTGGAAAACCATTTGTTATTCTTCTGAACAGCAGAAGACCTTATTCAAAGGAAACTATTGAACTGGGGGCAAAACTTTCCAGAGAATACCAGGCAAAGGTAATACCGGTAAATTGTGACCAGTTAAAGAAGGAAGATGTAGATAATATACTTAACAGCATGCTTATGGAATTTCCTGTGGAGAAAATGGAGATATACTGCCCTAGCTGGACACAGATGTTAAAGCCAGACCATTGGCTGAAAAGGGAGATTGTGGATGTGGCAAAGAATATTCTTATGAATATTACCTATATTAAAGATGTGGTTGAAAAGACAAAGGATAAAGCCGGACTGTTAAACGACCTGGATCCTGATTCTTGTTCATTTATTGACAAATTTTCTGTTGATGACATTAATCTAAGCAATGGAATTGTTAAATTTGCCATGACACTGAAAAATTCTATATATTATAAAGTACTGAGCGAACTTACCAGAACAGATATTAATAATGAGTATGAGCTTATAAGTCTTATTAGAGAATTTGCATCCAGAAAAGCAGAATATGACTCAGTAAAAGATGCATTGTGGGATGTTAATTCTACGGGATTTGGCATTGTTACACCATTGCGAAAGGATATTGTCCTTGATGAGCCGGTTGTTATAAAAAATGGAAGTAAATATGGTGTTAAAATAAAAGCATCTGTTCCATCTGTTAATATGCTTAAAACAAATATATCTGTAGAAATTGCGCCGATTGTGGGTACTAAAAGCCAGGCAGATGATCTTATTGAATATATAAAGGAAAACACTGCTGATAATCCTGATGGTATATGGGATACAAACATATTTGGAAAAACAGTGGAGCAGATTGTAAATGATGGAATATATGAAAAGACACATAATATAACAGAGCAAAGCATGGAAAAGATTAGTTCCACCCTTGAGAAGGTTATGAATGAAAATTCAGGTCTTGTGTGTCTTATAGTGTAATGCCAGCATTGCGGGCAGATGAAAAATGTGATAAAATATACACAATATATTTACAGAAAATACTGTAGTTAATGGAGGATGTCAGATGAAAAAGTTAGAAGAATACGTTCGCAGCATTCCGGATTTTCCAGAGGAAGGAATTATATTCAGGGATATTACTTCTGTAATACAGGATCCTGATGGATTACAGCTTGCTATTGATGGCCTGGATGGTTTAGTTAAAGGTACAGATTATGATGTGGTTGTTGGTCCTGAATCAAGAGGATTTATATTTGGTGTTCCTGTTGCATACAAGAACCATAAGTCATTTGTTCCAGTAAGAAAGAAGGGCAAACTTCCATGCGAGACTATTTCCCAGGAGTATTCTCTTGAGTATGGAACAGCAACCATTGAAATGCATAAAGATGCAATTAAACCGGGACAGAAGGTAGTGATTGTCGATGACCTTATTGCCACTGGTGGAACTATAGAGGCTATTATCAAGCTTGTTGAAGCCCTTGGAGGAGAAGTTGTAAAGATAGTATTTCTCATTGAATTACAGGGACTTAAGGGCAGAGAGAAGCTTAAAGGGTATGATGTTGACGCTTTGATAAAGTATGAAGGAAAGTAGAAACAGGACACTTTGAAGAAAGTTGGTGATATGTATGGGAACTCCACATAACAGTGCGTCTCAAGGCGATATTGCAAAGGTGGTTTTAATGCCTGGTGATCCATTAAGAGCAAAGTACATTGCTTCAGAGTTTTTAAGTGAGGCTGAACTTTTTAATGAGGTCAGGGGAATGTATGGATACACTGGAACATACAAAGGAAAAAAGGTTTCAGTTATGGGAAGTGGAATGGGAATACCTTCAATTGGAATATACAGCCACGAGCTGTACACCTGTTACGATGTTGATTCAATAATAAGGATTGGTTCTGCAGGAGGATTACAGGACGAGCTGGAATTGAATGATGTAGTTATTGCACAGGGGGCATCAACCAATTCTAATTATGCATCACAGTTTGATCTTACAGGAAGCATTGCTCCACTGGCAGATTTTGAACTTCTGATGAAAGCTGTCCAGTCAGCACAAGAACTTGATGTTAGAATCAGAGTAGGAAATATTCTTTCATCGGATGTTTTTTATAATTCTGATTCTTCATTTAACGACAAATGGAAAAGCATGGGAGTACTGGCTGTTGAGATGGAAGCAGCGGGGCTTTATCTTAACGCTTCTAAGCTATCTAAGAAGGCATTGTGTATTACTACCATAAGTGATCATTTATACAAAAGTGAGCAGTTAAGTCCACAAGAGAGGCAGACAGGCTTTAATAATATGATTAATATTGCTCTTGAGACAGCAGCTAAATCGTTATAAAACTAGGAGAATTATATAAATGGGTCAGAATGGAGTAATACTTCTGCTTGTTTTTCTTGCAGTTGCAATATATGTTTCTGTATCTGAGAGTAAACGTAGAAAGCAGAAAATGCTGCAAAGGATAAAAAAAAGCTGGGGAAAGACAGCTGACAGGGATATAAGACCTGAAGAACTGGAAATGATAAGCCACTATGCAACCGATTGTCATACAGGTGATATTCCATGCAGTGAGAAAGACTATATTGATGATATAACATGGAATGACCTTTCCATGGATTTGTTGTATAAGAGGATGAACAGTTGCTTTTCTTCTGTTGGACAAGAATATCTGTACAAGATGTTACGTCTTCCGTTCAATAATATAGATAAGCTTAAGGAGACTGACAGACTTGCCGAATATTTTGCAGGTAATGAAAGAGACAGAAATGAAATATTAAAGGTCTTTTACAGTCTTGGCTACACCAAAAAGATTTCAACAAGTGACTATGTAGGACTTCTTTTAGATTTAAAACCGGGAAACAACATAATTCACTTTGTTTCTGTGGTTTTGATTATTATTTCATTTGTTGTTACATTTGGAATCAATCCAATGGCAGGTGTATTTATGATTATCGCTTCAGTTGCATTGGCGATTATCTCATATTATTCCTGTAAGGCAAAGATAGAGCCATATTTTATCTGTATTACACAGGTGGTTAAGATGGTAAATGCCGCAAAAAAGATTAATAGGCTGGGTATAAAGACCTTGGACAGGTATTGCCTGGAACTTTCAACACTGGTTAATGATATGTCCAAAGCTACAAAATATACAGAACTTCTGGCAAGCTCTAACGAAAGTGGTTCCATTGCAGAGATTCTTCTTGATTATATAAGAATGATAACCCATGTTGATATGATAGTTTTCAACAGGTCTGTGAGAATGCTTGGTGATAAGTCAGAAGAGATATACAGACTTATTGAGATTCTTGGATATATTGAATGTACCATTGCTGTAGCTTCATACCGGGAAAGCCTGGATTACTGGTGCGTTCCAGAATTTATTAACAGGAAAGATATGCTGATTGTAAAAGATGTTTATCATCCTAACATTACTAATGCCGTTCCTAATTCTATAAATGTTAATAAAAATATACTTCTCACAGGCTCAAATGCATCAGGTAAGTCTACGTTTTTAAAAACCATTGCCATCAATGCTATTCTTTCACAGAGCATTGATACAAGTGTTTCAAAGGAATACAGAGCACCTGTTTTCCGAATATATTCGTCAATGTCACTTAAGGACAATCTGGAGGGGCATGACAGCTATTATATTGTTGAAATAAAGGCATTAAAAAGAATTCTTGACAGCATTGATTATGATGAAAAACCAGTACTGTGCTTTGTGGATGAAGTGCTTAGGGGAACTAATACTGTGGAGCGTATTGCTGCTTCTTCACAGATATTAAAGAGCCTGTGTGGAAGGAGTGTCCTGTGCTTTGCTGCTACACATGACATAGAACTTACAAGAATGCTGGATAATTACTTTGATAATTATCATTTTGAGGAAGATTTTAACCAGGATGTGGTGTTTAATTATAAACTTCTTAAAGGACCTGCTACTACCAGAAATGCAATTAAGCTGTTAAAGAGTATTGGTTATGATGATAAAATAATTAAGGCTGCAGATGATACGGCTAATCAATTCTTACAGACGGGAAACTGGTGTTAGTATACTGGTGTTGAATGTTTTTTATCATTGTGCTACAATGTGTTCGTTCATAATTTTAGCCAGTAACTTTTACTTATTTATTTAAGAAAGGCGAGGATTCATATGGTTGGATTAATGAGTTTATTACTTGGAGAAGTGTTATTTGAAGGAGCAAAATTCATTATTATGCTCCTGCTTCTCGTTGTTGCTGTGATTGTTGGAGGAAAGCTGAAGTCAAGATCTGACGAAAAGAAAGCCGAAAAGGCAAAAAAAGCTGAACTCGAAGAGAAGAATGTTGAAGGCATGACAGCAACAGACAATAATTAATATATTTATTTTGGAGGAAAGAAAAGTGCAGTACAGAGGCGTTAACGAGTTAAGAAGACTTTATCTTGATTTCTTTGAAAGCAAGGAACATTTGAAGATGAAGAGTTTTTCACTCGTTCCACACAATGACAACAGCTTGTTGATTATTAATTCAGGTATGGCTCCATTAAAGCCATATTTTACAGGGCAGGAAATTCCACCAAGAAGAAGGGTGACAACATGCCAGAAGTGTATCAGAACAGGTGATATTGAAAATGTTGGTAAAACAGCAAGACATGGTACATTTTTTGAAATGCTTGGTAATTTCTCTTTTGGAGATTATTTTAAGCATGAAGCCATTGCATGGTCATGGGAATTCTTAACTCAGGTTGTTGGTCTTGATCCGGACAGA
>CALZFR010000052.1 GCA_945648485.1 uncultured Eubacterium sp.
GTAAGTTCCAGTCAGAGGTATGGGACAACTGGAATTTATTTTTCCAATTGACCATAATCGAGTAGGCTGACGCCTACTCGATTTTGCACGCGAACAGCTCAAAGCGAAGCTTTTCGCTGTTCTGGCACCCGTCAAATGAAGAATTGTGCAAGCACATTCTTCGCATGACGGGCTTGTGCAACAAAATAACCCAGGCTGTACATTCACAGCCTGGGCACACAAATATCTATTTTATTCTAAATTATTTTATCTGATTTCTCCAGCCTTTTCCAAAGCCGCATCAATATTGGCACAGAAGTTATCCTCGCCAATCTCCTGGACAAAACCAGCCTTTGCCATCATTGCATATGGCTGTTCCTGTACATGGGAAAGAAGAAGTGTAACCCCACGCTTCTTACATGTGGCATGAATCTTCTTAAGCGAACGGAGGGCTGTAACATCCATAGCAGGAACACCTCGCATACGGATAATAAGCACCTTAACTCCCGGCTCGAAGCTGATATCAAGGAACTTGTCTGCAGCTGCGAAGAACATCGGTCCGATAATCTCATATACAAGAGTATTCTTAGGAACAACCTTGTACTTCAAAGCCATAGGGTCATTCTTCTCGTCAATATCCTCACCAAGATATTTCCAGCTCTTTACCTCTGTAACATTAGACATTCTCATAAGGAAAAGCATAGCCGCCATAACAATACCGACTTCAATGGCAACAACCAGGTCAAATACCACTGTCAATACAAATGTAGTAACAAGAACAAGGATATCACTCTTAGGTGAAGACTTGCACAGTGATACGAATTCTCTCCATCCACTCATATTGTAAGCAACCATAAACAGAATTGCCGCAATAGCAGGCATTGGAATCCATGCTGCATAAGGCATAAGAACCACAAGAATCAGAAGCAGTGTAACAGAGTGGACCATTCCTGCGATTGGAGTACGTCCTCCATTCTTAATATTAGCTGCTGTTCTTGCAATTGCTCCTGTAGCCGGAATTCCTCCAAATAAAGCAGATGCCAGGTTACCGGCACCCTGAGCCACCAGCTCCATGTTAGGCTTATGTCTGGTTCCCACCATACCATCAGCCACAACACAGGAAAGAAGAGACTCTATTCCAGCTAACACTGCAATAGTAAGTGCATCTGGGAAAAGCTGCTTAATCATGGTCAGATTCACATGAGGAACAGTAAGACCTGGTAATTTGTTAGAGATAGTGTACAGGTCACCGATTGTCTTAACATCCATTCCTATGCATTTTACCATGATAATTGTAACTACAATAGCAATCAGGGAAGCAGGAATCTTCTCTGTGAACCTTGGCATAATAATAAGAATAGCCAGAGCCACAAGTCCCACAACCAGCGCCTGCCAGTTAAATGTACCTATACTGTCAGCAATTGCCTCTACCTTTTCCATTGTCTCAACAGGAGAGGTTTGGAATGTAAGTCCAAGGAAATCCTTAATCTGTCCAATCAGGATTGTAACGGCAATACCGAATGTAAATCCTGTTGTAATTGTGTATGGAATGAAACGGATAAGGTTACCGAACTTAAGAAATCCCATTACAACAAGGATAATTCCTGCCATAATAGTTGCAACCACAAGTCCGTCCATGCCATTTTCAGCAACAATACCTGCAACTATAGTTGCAAATGCTGCTGTAGGCCCTGCTACCTGAACATTGCTTCCTCCAAGAAATGATATAACAAAGCCTGCCATAATGGCTGTGTATATACCCTGCTCAGGTCCCACACCTGAAGCTAATGCCAGGGCAATTGACAGTGGCAATGCAATAATTGCCACAATAATTCCAGATATAATATCTTTTATCAGCTGTTCCTTAGAATAACCTTTAAGGCAGTCAAACAGCTTTGGTACAAATTCTTTCATTATCTTTCTCCAATGTATAAAGCAGTTTATTCAGTAACTTCCTTTGCATTCTCATTTACGAAATCCTGAACCTTCTGTGATAGTACTTCAAATCCCACTTCGGCATTCATTTCTTTAGTGTAAGCATCAAGAATCTCCTGATAATTGTTATAGCCATAATCTGCTGCCCACTGCTCTCCCAGTTCATTGATTTCATCTGCTGTCACTGCAAGATTATTCTCAGCTGCAATTATTGTGATAACCATTTTCTCTTCAAGATACTCATGTACTGCCTCTTTTGCCACCTCATCAAATTCTTCTTCTGATGAACAGTTCATGGCATTCTTAAGGTAATCCTCATAACTGCTGATACCCATTGACTCATAGTATGAAGCATATGTCTCATAACTTGACTTTACGTTGTTCTTGTAAACATCTATAAGACTTGCAACCTCTGCTTCAGGATATCCATTGATTGTAGAATTCTTGATTATAGTATCAAGAGCTGTGCCGAATTTGTTAGCTGAGAAAGAGCTGCTGCTGTAATTCTTAAGATACTCTCTTGTAGCCTTTCTTAAGCCCTCTACTGTAGTAACATCGCTTTCAAATCCCAGGTCCTGGTTCTTTTCAGCAACCCACGCATCTGTAAGTTCTGGAAGCACTGTTTTGGTCTTGGCTGTAACTTTTACTGTGAATACAACGTCCTGACCAGCCAGGTCTGCTGATGTATAATCATCCGGGAATCTGCATGGAATATCATACTCCTGTCCAATAGTAAGACCTGCAAGACCATTGTCAAGGTCACTGATAAACATTCCTGAACCGATGGTATAAGATGCATCTGTTGCTGTTCCACCAGAGAATGCCACTCCATCCTTCTTACCGCTGTAATCCAGGATAATATCATCTCCAATAGCTGTTACGCCCTCTTTAATCTCCTCTGTTGTTGAGAACTGATTCAACATTGAGTTAATGTTTGACTCAACATCATCATCTGTAACTTCAAGACCAGATCTGTCTACTGTTACTTCAATTCCCTTATACTCGCCAAGTGTTATATATTTTTTATATATTTCAGCATTCTTCTGAACTGAAGCATAATAATCAGCTGCTTCAATCTCCTTGTTAGATGTGTCTTCTGTATCAGAAGCTGCCGGTTTCTTACTGTCGCCACAGCCTGTAAATGCTGCCACCATTGTCACAGCCATCAACAAACTTAATAATTTCCTCTTCATAATAAAACAAAACCCTTTCTTTGTATTGTTCTCCGGATAGACATACAAATCCGGACTTTACAGTTATATCACAAACCCAGTTAAAATAAAAGAAGTTTCACATTTTTTTCATTATTTGTTATAATGTGAGAAAATCATTTTAAGGATTAGGAGTTATGACTATCACTTTATATAAAGCCCGGCGTTTCCTGTGCTTTATCACTGTCGCAAGCCTGATTATTGCCATGTGCGGCTGCAGTGCCGGTACAGGAAAAGCATTATATCTGTCAGACCCGGTGACTGTTACAGATTTCAAACTTAACACTTATGTGTCCGTGGCATCCTATACCACAGGCGGATACTCCACCAGCCAGCTTACAGATGTACTGAAAGAAGCTCTTGCTCTCTGCGACACATATGAGTTAATGTTTTCCCGCACTAAACCTGAAGGAAATCTGTACCGGCTTAACAGCGGTGAAACAGACACTGTACCAGAGGATTTAGGACTGCTTATTGAGACAGGACTTAAGTACAGCCAGCTTTCCCAGGGAGCATTAGATATTACCATAGGTTCTGTTTCCTCACTGTGGGATTTCACAGCCAGTGAGCCAAAGGTTCCAGAACAGGAAAGAATTACAGAAGCTCTTTCCAGTGTGAATTATAATAATGTAACACTGACCAGAAATGAAGATTCTTCCTACACTGTGGCAAGCCCGCCCGGAACGGTTATTGACCTGGGAGCGATTGCAAAGGGGTATATTGCAGACAGAATTAAGGAATTTCTTCTTGAAAAAGGAATTAACCAGGCTATTATTAATCTTGGAGGCAATGTTCTCTGTGTGGGTTCCAAGAAGGATAATTCTTCCTTCAACATTGCTGTAAAGAAACCTTTCTCAGAGAATGAATCACTGGAAACCCTCAAGATTACAGATAAATCTGTAGTTTCTTCCGGAAACTATGAAAGGTATTTCTATGAGGAAGATGTTCTATATCATCACATACTGAATCCAGCAACAGGTTATCCTGTAGATAACGGCTTGTCAGATGTAACTATTGTTTCTGATGATTCCCTTACCGGAGACTGCCTAAGCACCACCTGCTTTGCCCTGGGACTGACAGAAGGACTTAAACTGATTGAAAACACACCGGGAGTTGAAGCTATGTTTGTTGAGATGAATGGAAACATAACCTGCTCCAGTGGTTTTTCCCAGTACAGATGATATATAATGAATATGCACTTCGGATGCCGCCGTGCTGGTAAAGCAACAGACAAAAACATAAACAAGAAAGAGGACTGTCATGATACGTATTATATTAATTATTATTCTGCTGCTCATTGTATTTGTATTAAGCCTGATTGCCTGGCCTGTTGAATTCATTATCGGTAAATTCAATCCCCATGCCAGGGATATAAGCAGCTTAAGAATTGTCCAGGGAGTATTTAAAATTGTGCTTTTTATCTCTGGAGTAAAAGTTATTGTAAAAGGAAGAGAGAACATACTTAAGGATGAAGCTGCCATGTATGTGGGAAACCACAGAGGAATCTTTGATACTTTAGTTTCTTACAGCCTTATGTACAGAGTAACAGGCTTTGTTGCCAAGAAAGAGATGAATAAAGTACCATTTATAAGAGTATGGATGAGAATGCTCCACTGTCTTTTCCTTGACCGCTCTAACCCAAGAGAAGGACTTAACACTATTCTTAAAGGAATTGAACATCTCAAAAACGGCATATCCGTTGTTATCTTCCCTGAAGGAACCAGAAACAAGGGCACCGGTGTTATGCCTTTCCACAAGGGAAGCTTTAAGCTGGCAGATAAATCTGACTGTAAGATTGTTCCTATGGCAATCAACAATTCTGACAATGTTCTTGAAAACCATATGCCATGGATTAAACCGGCAAAGGTTATCATTGAATTCTGTACACCAGTTGATGTAGCATCCATGGACAAAGAACAGCGCAAACAGATTCCTGATATGGTTCATGAGATTATTCTTGAAACTTATGAAAGAAACCAGCAGGAAATCCAGTAAATATACCTTTATTTGACTTTTTGTATTGTGAATAATTTCTTTGTATGATATAATGTACGCCGGTTTACAATCAGAGAAACCGTGAATTGTGAATAAGGAGGACTTAACATGCCAGTTTGGGGTATTGTATTATTGGTAATTATTGCCGTATTAGTAGTTGCTTTAATTGTGTTGGCAATTATAGGCAACAAGCTTAAGAAGAAACAGGACGCACAGCAGGAACAGATTGAGGCTGCAAAGCAGACCATGTCCATGCTTGTAATTGACAAGAAAAAGATGAAGTTAAAGGATGCAGGTCTTCCTAAGATGGTTCTTGACCAGACACCTAAGTACCTTCGCGGAACTAAAACACCTATTGTTAAAGCCAAGATTGGTCCTAAGGTAATGTCACTTATGTGTGACCCTAAGGTATTTGAATTGATTCCTGTTAAAGCCGAGATTAAGGCTGAAGTTAGCGGAATATATATCGTAGGTATTAAATCTGTCCGGGGTGGCAAGATTGTTGTTCCAGAGAAGAAAAAAAGAAAATTCTTCGGTAAGAAGAACTAAAAGAAAGAAGGAATACACAGTTGCGTAATTTAACATTACTTACAGATTTATATGAATTAACCATGATGCAGGGTTACTTCAAGACAGGTAACAACCGTACAGTAATATTTGATGCATTCCACAGAAAGAATCCTTGTGATGGAGGTTATTCTATTTCATGTGGTCTTGACCAGGTAATTGATTACATTAAGAATCTTCATTTTTCATATGATGATATTATGTATCTTAAGAGCCTGAACCTTTTTGATACTGATTTCCTTGATTATTTAAGTGGTTTCCACTTTACAGGCGACATATATGCTATTCCTGAAGGAACTGTTATGTTCCCTCGTGAGCCAATCATCAAGGTTATTGCTCCAATCATGGAGGCACAGCTTGTTGAGACAGCCATCCTTAACATAATCAATCATCAGAGCCTTATTGCTACCAAAGCCGCCAGAGTATGCTATGCAGCCAAAGGTAACGGCATTATGGAATTCGGTCTTAGAAGAGCCCAGGGACCTGATGCCGGCATATATGGTGCAAGAGCCGCTGTTATTGCAGGCTGCGTTGGTACAAGCAATGTTCTTACAGGCCAGATGTTTGATGTTCCTGTTAAGGGAACACATGCTCATAGCTGGATTATGAGTTTTCCTGATGAATACACAGCATTTAAGACCTATGCCCAGCTCTATCCTGACTGCTGCATACTTCTTGTAGATACCTATGATACACTTCGTTCAGGTGTTCCTAATGCTATCCGTGTATTTAAGGAAATGAGAGAAGCAGGCATTACTCTTAAGAAGGGTTATGGTATCCGTCTTGATTCAGGAGATCTGGCTTACCTTTCCAAGAAAGCAAGAAAAATGCTTGATGAAGCAGGTTTTGAAGATGCTATTATCTCTGCTTCCAGTGACCTTGACGAGTATCTTATCGACTCATTAAAGACACAGGGTGCAGCAATTAATTCATGGGGTGTGGGAACTAACCTTATAACAGCCAAGGATAATCCTGCATTTGGTGGTGTATACAAGCTTGCCGCTATTCAGGGCGATGATGGAACATTTATTCCTAAGATTAAGCTTTCAGAGAACTCTGAGAAGATTACCAACCCTGGCAACAAGACAGTTTACCGTGTATATGATACCAATGGTATGATTAAGGCTGACCTTATTGCCCTTACAGATGAGGTTTACAGTGAGAATGACCCACTTCTTCTCTTCGACCCAATTGAAACCTGGAAAAAGACACTTCTTCAGCCAGGTGAATATACATTAAGAGAGATTATGGTTCCTGTATTCAAGAGTGGTGTATGTGTATATGAGACACCTGCAGTTATGGATATCCAGAAATACTGCAAGGAAGAGATGGCTACGCTGTGGGATGAGTCAAAGCGTCTCGTTAATCCACAGGAAGTTCATGTTGACCTTTCCCAGAAGCTTTATGACATTAAACAGGAGCTTCTTCACACATACGGACAGCAGAAGAATAACATTAAATAATATCCTGCATGTAAGCAAAATAATGCATTGCCATATGGCTGCTGAAACATAGCAATCTATGGCAATGCTTTTTTGTATCATTTATAATAAATTAGGTGCATCGTTCTGGACACTGATTTCCACACTGCTGTCCGAGATATGCTGGCAGTTGATTTCCAGAGAATACCGGACCTTTATGCTTATCTTCTCTTCCTGTCTTATCACATCTACGCTCTTTGAATAGATTCCCATGTGGACATTACCAAAAGGTGTTTCATACAGATTAACAGTCTTCTCTCCGGATATAAAACTCATGTGGGTTGATAACTCCCCCTTCTTGGTAATCTCCACCCCTTTGTCATGCAGCTTGATAATAGTCTTTGACTTTTCTCCGCTGTCGTACACTTCGTCATATTTTATGTATTCATTACCTGCTATCAGCTTATATACGCCGACATTGATAACTTCAATTACATCTTCTTCCATGTCCGGATGCTCAGGATTAAAATGCAGTCCCTTAACCGTAACATATACTTTCTCATTCATATATTAATCCTCATATAATTATCAGCTTATGAATCCGTAACCTGACAGATAGTCCACATTCATATATGACAATTATTCTATAATTCATCTACATTAATCTTCTTAATCATTCCTACATCAAATTCAAGAATGGTCTGGGCAAGCTTCTTAAACTTCTCTGCCGCATCACTGACATAGAATCTGTACATTATGGATGGCTCATCAACCTCTTTAATGTTGGCAAGATTCTCCTGCTCAAGAAGATTTTTCAGCTCCAGGGCAGTTTCGTAAGCCGGATTAACCAGATTAACCTCCTCACCCATAACCTGTCTGAAAGTGCTTCTCAACAGTGGATAATGAGTACATCCCATAATCAGGGTATCTACCTTCTCATCCTTTAAATCTGCCAGATACCTGTTTACCATCTCATATGTAACAGTATCATGAATCATGCCTTCCTCCACCAGCGGAACCAGCAGTGGACAGGCCTTTCCGTACACAGTCACATCAGGACGATACCCTTTAATATATCTTTCATAGACACCACTTTTTATAGTAGAATCTGTTGCAATAAGTCCGATTTTTCCATTAATCGTTGTCTCTGCAGCCATCTTTGCTCCCGGCTGTACCACACCGATAATGGGCATATCAAATTCCTGCTTCATCTCCTCCAAAGCCAGGGCGCTTGCTGTATTACAGGCAATTACTACTGCCTTTACTCCCTGTGACTGAAGAAATGATATTATCTGCCTTGAACACATAATAATATTGTCCTTGGACTTGCTTCCATATGGAAGTCTTATTGTATCTCCAAAATACACTATTCTCTCATTGGGAATCTGCCTCATTATCTCCCTTGCCACAGTAAGTCCACCTATTCCTGAGTCAAATACCCCTATTGGTGCATCATTATTCATAATTTCCCTCATTCTGCAGACGCTGATTTATCTTACATCACTCAAATATCCAGTTCAAAAACTTCATATATTTAAATCTGTAATGACACTGCGTCTCTGTTATAGCATTATATTCATCTTCTGTCAAAATATTCTTAAGCTGGTCCTTTGACTCATCAGGAAGAACACCGTAGGTGGCATCCACAAAACAGAGTGGCGGATACAGAACACACCACCAGTTTCTCCCCTGTGCATCTCCAATGTCTATCCTGAATGCCTCATATTCTCCCGGTGGAAATGTAACATCACCATAAGTCTTTGCAGGAAAGTAACTCTCTTCAAAATACACATCTACGCTGTCATCACTGCCATCGGCTTCCAGCTGTTTAACCGCTGCCTCCCTAATCTCAGGTATATGCTCCTTAAGTATATCTCTTGACTCATCAATACTGCATGAATCCTTAAGCAAAGGTTCTATGTACTGTACAACTTTTTCCTTAACATTAATCTTTAACTGCTGGTCTTTCTCAGAATCGCTGTTTGCCCTGACGTGAAACCTGATTATATGTGAAGAAAGCTGTGCTGCACAATCAGCTTCCTTTGATATATTTTCTTCTACCACAGACACAGCTCCTGCAATTACAGCTACAATCAGCAATACACATACAAATAGCCTGCTTCTTCCTGTTCTCATAATGAACCTCCAATAATTGATAGCTCAATTATTCCCAGAATCCCGCAGGCTATACGTGATTTTATTAATTTATTTGTTCAGGAGACGAACTATTCCCTTCTCCTGATTCTGGATGTGCTGTTTTACAACAGCCTTCGCCTCATCTACCTGATGGCTGCTGATTTTGTTAATTATATCATCATGCTCACTTATAAGTATTGAGTGTGACCTTCCATCCTTAATATATTCGAGACGGTATCTGTACATCTGCTCTCTTAACTTGTTAATAATCTGTATAAGTCTTTCATTATCTGTCATAGAGTATATGACATCATGAAAATGCACATCTGCGTCCACAATACTCATAATATCCTTGGATGCTATTGCTGACTCAAATATCTTATTGGCAGCCTTAAGCTCCTGTACACGCTCTGGTGTCACATGCTTACATGCCAGCTCCACAGCCAGTTCCTCAAGGGTACTTCTGACCTCCAGCACATCTCTCATATCCTTTTCTGTTATATGTGCAACCTCAGCCCCTTTTCTTGGTATCATTACAACAAGACCTTCCAGTTCCAGCTTTCTTATAGCCTCCCTGATTGGTGTTCTGCTGAC
>CALZFR010000053.1 GCA_945648485.1 uncultured Eubacterium sp.
AACAATTTAGAAATCCATCTGATGCATAACCCCAGACCTGCCATCTTCATGAAGAAAAATCCCTGATGAGCGAACTCTGGCCACTGGTCGCCTATTGTATGAGCCAGAGCTGGTATTGATAACAGAATCAGAATCATCAGCCACATTGGATACTGAGTCTGAGCCAGAATCTGAAACCATGTCAGATACGTCATCATTATAGACAGTAAAATCTGTAGCTGTCTTACCCAGATAGATTGCACCTACATCCGCTTCTTTGAGAGACAGCAGAATGTCGTTGCCATTCTCGTCTTTTTTCCATACCTTCAATGAGGAATAGATGTCATCGGCCTCATCTATCCATCCATTGTTGTCTTTATCGTAGGCTGCCAGTTCTCTGAATCCATCTCCAGTTTTTGCACCAAATAATTCACTGCCATCGTTTATTATTCCATCCCCATTCTTATCCAGTGAAAGATACCCGCTGCCAGAGCCAAGCTGTGCAATTTCTTCCTTATCTCCGTCACAATTAAGGTCAAAGCAGAAAGACTGGTCAGATATTTCAACCGGATTGCTGTCAAGGTTGATTACAAGAGGGTCTGTAAATACATAGGGATATGCTTCATAGGAGCTAATCTGGTATTCTTCCATAAATGACCTGGACATGGTAAAGTCAACGTTAAAGCGAAGATTTCTGCCATCTGCCGTTACAGCTGTACCTGTTCCTGAAAATGTGGTAGATTCTGTTTCTGAAATGTAATAGCTTACTGACTTCTCAACCTGAAATAATGATTGGCCTGCTGTTTCCCGAAGGTTCATGTAATTCCAGTTGCCCTCGAATTTTGCCCGGAAACGCAGCTGGTGAATCAGTCTCATTATAGATAGAAAAAGACGTGTTGTTATCTCATCCTGATACCTGATGAGTTCTCCAATATCCGTTGCTTTAGCTGGTTCTGTTTCCGAAGCAGAATCTGTTTTTTCTGTAGTTTCCTCATCCATGATTTTTAATGTCCCGTCCTTGTCAAGACCATAACTGATTCCTGGGGAATCTGTGGCTGGATAAGAGTCAGAGCCGGAAGATGAGTAGTAATCCTGTCTGGCAGTATAGCTTTTCTCCCATGTCTGGCTGAAAGAATTAGTCCGTCCACCATAAGTTGTGGTTCTTGTTAGATTTCTTCCGGAAGAATATGTGTACTCTCTGGAAGATGCAAGGTTAACCCTGCTGCTTTGAATAATCATAGATTCTCCACCCTTCATAAATGATTTCAGCAATGAACACTAATGCAATGAACACATCTAAAAAGGGCTCCATATTAAATTCATGGAACTAATATTCATATCGACATAATCAGAAAATAATTAAGTATCATTATTAAAACTATGCTGAAACAGAACAACTTTTATAAAACTGTTTTATAAAAGTTGTTGCATGGCTCTCAAATGTCTAGTATAATATCAGTATATAGAGGCAGAAGTTAGTAATCTATCCTTACATAAGGCTGGGATTCTGGCTTGTTGCCACGTGTATAGTTTTATTTGGAGGTGTTTTTATGTGGAAATCAGACCTTGGAAACGGAAAATACAGGAATCCGGTTTTATACGCTGACTATTCAGACCCTGATGCAATAAGGGTGGGGGAGGATTATTACATGGTAGCATCCAGCTTTTGCAATGCTCCGGGGCTTCCTCTGCTTCATTCAAAAGATTTGGTGAACTGGAAAGTGGTTAATTACTGCATTGACAGAATCCCTGAATTCCGTTACCGTAACCCAATCCATGGATGTGGAGTATGGGCTCCGTCTATAAGATATCATGAGGGAATCTATTATGTATGTTTCCCAATGCCTGATGAGGGAATATATATGACAACAGCCACGGATCCTCTGGGAAAATGGAGTGAACCTGTTAATATCCGCCCTGGTGCAGGATGGATTGACCCATGTCCATTCTGGGATGATGATGGCAGGGCTTATCTTGTGGCAGGTGTGGCAAAGAGCAGAATCGGTTACAAGAGCGTTCTTCATATGGTTGAGATGCAGCCAGACGGAATGGCACTTATCGGTGAAGAAAAGGTTATATTTGATGGTAATACTAATGATCAGGTTACAATTGAAGGACCTAAGATGTATAAGAGAAATGGCTGGTATTATGTATTTGCCCCGGCAGGTGGCGTAAAAACAGGATGGCAGACAGTGCTTCGTGCAAGGAATCCATTTGGACCATATGAATACCGCGTTGTAATGAGACAGGGAGATTCTCCTGTTAACGGGCCTCATCAGGGTGCATGGGTTGATACCGTAACAGGACAGGACTTCTTTCTGCATTTTCAGGATGTGTATGCTGCCGGAAGGATAATTCACCTGCAGCCAATGCACTGGGAAAATGACTGGCCTGTTATTGGTGTTAATAAGAATGGAAATGAGTATGGTGAGCCAGTTATGGAATATGATAAGCCGGATATAGGAAAATCCAGTGAAGAACTGGCGGATACAGACAGATATCCTGTGTGTGAACCGGATACATCCGATGATTTCTCATCAGATACTATGGGGCTCCAGTGGCAGTGGAATGCCAATTTCGACCAGAGCTGGTACAGTCTGAGGAATCCTGGGCTTAAGCTTAATGCAGTTCCTACAACACCTTTAAGACCATTGGGGGATACAAGAAATATTCTGTTGCAGAAATGGCCTGCTCCAGAATTCTCATGTGTAACTAAATTGGACATTTCGGACATGAAGGATGGGGATACAGCAGGTTACATATCTCTTGGAATGAATTATTCTGCATTTATTATCGAAAAATGTGATGGGAAGCTCGCAGCATACCAAGTAAAGGGATTCCAGGATTTTGACTGTGACGGTGCATATACAGAAGAGCAGAAAGAAGAAGTCCAGATTGAAGGACTTGAAGATAATACTGAAAATGTATATATCAGGTATACAGTGAAAAGAACAGGAACGCAGGATCATTATGAATTAGGCCTGCCAGTTCTCGGAGCTCCTGTTGAAGAAACAACAATAGAAGTAAGTCTGGATGGCAAAAAATATACCAACCCACTTACGATACCTGCTAAAGCAGGAAGATGGGTTGGCATGAAAAATGGTATGTTCATCCGTCATAATAACAGAGTTAAATCTGAGCCTGGTTCAATGACAGTTGAATCTGTTATTTATCATGGAGCAGATGAATAATTCATAAATATAATTAATGCAGAGTATATAGGATAGACATCATTTTTTTAATACAGCTTCCAGTCAGAGAAGAATACATGGTCTCCGATTTTCAGCTTATTGTCGTCCTGAGGACCTCTGTATGCAATGAAGTAAAGTGAGTCAACGTTGATGCCGCCTTCAAGAGCCTGCTTGGCAGCCTTGAGGCATTCTGCGTTGGCTCCTCTTGCTAATACGATAGCAAAACGTCCACTGGTTACAGGTGAGAACTGCTTTGGTGAGAGGATAACCTCTGACACAGTATTGTCAAATCTTGGATTATTAACTCTGTTGCAGACAACACTGGCAACTGCCAGCTTTCCGGCATAAGGCTGGTTTCCAGCTTCACATTCAACTATAGCTCCCAGCATGGCTAAATCATCGGCGGTGTAAGGAATAGGCTTGCCTCCGTCCACATATTTACTGTCAACACCTTCTCCCAGAGACATAAGGTATTCCAGCTTTTCCTTTTCCAGCTGTTCTTCGTATTTCTTGCACAGAGCCTCAGTTTCTTCAATGTTGGCACTGTTTATATCTATCTGGTTCTGCATATTGAAGATTAAAGATTTAAGGTTTTCAGATTCACTGCTTGCATCAGCCTTAAGGTTATTAAGTTCTGCCATATCTTCTTCGACTGAAGCTTTTGTCTGTGCCAGCAGGTTCATGGCATCATTGAGGTTACCCATCATGGCATTGTCATATTTTGTAATCTGATATACATACTCCGACTTTGAAAGCAGGTCTTTGAAATCAGTTGCGCTTAGAATCATATCAATAGCACTGTGAGTACCATTTTCATACATGAACTTAATTCTTAACTTCATGTTATTGTACTGTTCTTCAATATCTGCCGAAAGTAAATCCATCTCTTCAGAAAGCTTGTCAATATCTGCCTGTGTATCAGTAATCTGGCTCTGAAGACCGGCGATTTTATTGGAGATGGAATCCATCTGTGTATTCATATTAGACAGTTCTTTGTTCTGTTTTGACTGTTCTTCGCGAAGCTGGTTCAAAGTTTCGTTAGCTTCATCCAGTTTTCCCTGGGTCTGATTAATCTGTTCCTGGGTGGTTGTGGCTTCTGCCACCATTCCAAAACACAGGGTCATGGCAATAATCATAACAAATGTGCATATAATCCTGTTTCGTACTTTTATCATTAATCCTGTGGGACTCCTTACATTTTTTTAATAATTGCTCACATACTGCGATTATAAAATGTATACATTAAATTGGCAAGTTAAATTAGCTTTTGTGGACTTTTATAATTTAGTGTGTTAAACTATGAAAATAGGAATTTCCTTTGACTATCATTTGGGGGTAATTGTTGTGAATAAGAAATTGAATAACCAGTCAGTTGATTTGTTTTTTGATGCTGTATTAAGTCTTGAGAATAAGGAACAGTGCTATGATTTCTTCGAGGATGTATGTACAATTAACGAAATCCTGTCATTTTCCCAGAGATTTGAAGTTGCGAAAATGTTAAGGGAGGGCAGAACATACCTGGAGATTGCCCAGCTCACCGGAGCATCCACTGCCACAATAAGCCGTGTGAACAGGTCTCTGAATTATGGCAATGAAAGCTACGACAGTATATTTGAGAAACTGGGAATTAAGAAGAGCGAAGAATGAGTGATTTAGAAAATTGATGTGATAAAAGATTAGACGAAAGACAACAGCCACAGGAAGTTCCCGTTCGCGGAATAACCTGTGGCTGATATTATTATCTTTGTCTTTTTACTTCTTGTCCTTGCTGTCTTTTCCATCATCCTGGGATGATGCATACTCATCAATGAGAGTCTCAATTATGTTCTTCTTAAGGTACACATCGAAACTTAACAGAGAAACAAGAGAAAACAGCTCAAGGAAATTCTTCTCTTCATGGTCTTTCACATAGGAGAACGACTCTTTTGCCATGTTCGTCTTGTTAATCACGTCCCTTGAAAGGTTGGAAATCTGGGATTTACACATGTTGTATATCTCAGAATATATCTTTTCCATATCAGGAATATCATCACTCTCAAAGAAATTATCAGTTAATGGGTTAATAAGCTTCTGGATATCACTTATTGATAAAATGTTCTTCAGATAATATATGAAAGTAAGAACATACAGGTGATCGCTGGAATACTTCTTCTTCACAGGAGGTGGCAGCAGGTCATTCTTGCTGTAGTTGTTAATCATAGTCTTGGTAAGAATCTTGTCGTCCTCGTGCCTTTTGCTGTCACTTAAATGCTCGTCCATAAATGTTGTAACCTGATCCATGTACAGCTTGATATTAGGTACATCCCCTGGCTTGACAGTATTCAGTTTTGCAAGCTTCCTAAGCACAGAATTAATATCTAATCTGTAATCTTCACTCATGTCCGTGCATTTCCTTTCTGAATATATACAACACATTATATAGTATTAAAAACTATATGGCAAGCATTTTGTCCTTAAATCTTTCTTTCTGTACGGGGTAAATATGGATATCGCTAATAGCATATTTGAGGCGGAGGGTGATTTTTCGTGACAAATCATGGTGGATATAATATAATGATAGATATTCAGGCATATACCTGATAGAAATAATATATTCTATGATACGGAGGATTTTGTGATGGGGATTTTAACAAGATTTAAGGACATTATGGCTTCTAATATCAATGCTTTGCTTGATAAATGTGAGGACCCTGAGAAGATGATTGATCAGTATATGAGAAACCTTGAAAGTGATCTTGGCAATGTTAAGGCTGAGACAGCTTCAGTTATGGCAGAGGAGACAAGAGCGAAAAGAGAGCTTGATGATTGCAACGAGCAGATTGCCAAGATGCAGTCATATGCAGAGAAGGCGTTACTGGCAGGTAATGAAGCTGATGCCAGAAGCTTTCTGGAGAAGAAGCAGCAGCTTACCACAACACAGGCAGCTCTACAGAAAGCATATGATGTGGCTAAGGACAATGCTGCAAAGATGCGTCAGATGCACGATAAGCTGGTAAAGGATATTGACAGCTTAGAGGCAAGAAGAGCAGCAATTAAGGCAACTATGAAGGCTGCGAAGGCACAGGAAAGAATTAATGAGGTGGGAGCAAGCTTCAAGGGCGCTGGCAATGATATGGCAGCATTTGACCGCATGGAAGCCAAGGCTAATAAGATGTTAGATGAGGCTAATGCAATGGCTGAACTTAATAATTCTCAGGAAGATACAGATGTAGACGCTTTAGCTGCAAAATATGACGAACAGCCGGCTAATACAGCAGTTGATGATGAACTTGCAGCTCTTAAGGCAAAGATGGGACTTAACTAATACCAGGAATGGAGTAGGATTATGGGATTATTTCATAAGCAGTTGGCTAACGTTGTTGAGTGGGAAGAATACAGAGATGACGTTATATTCTGGAAATGGACCAACAGAGAGATTAAGAAAGGCAGCCGCCTTATAATAAGACCAGGGCAGGATGCCATATTTATGTATAATGGTGTTATAGAGGGAATATTTAAGGATGAAGGAAGTTTTGATATTGAATCTGATATCATTCCTTTTCTCTCAACGCTTAAGGGTTTCAAGTTCGGATTTAACAGTGGCATCAGGGCAGAGGTTCTCTTTGTTAATACCAAGGAATTTACTGTTAAATGGGGAACCAAGAATCCGGTTGCAATACCAACCCAGACTCTTCCTGGAGGAATGCCTGTAAGAGCTTTTGGAACATTTAATTTCAAAGTAAGTGATTACGTTGCACTTATTGACAAGGTAGCAGGCGTTAAGCAGATTTATTCTGTTGAAGATGTGAGAGAGCGTGTTGTGGCTGTTCTTGACCAGCTTCTTATGAAGTGGATTTCCAAAGAAGGCAAGGATATGTTTAACCTTCAGGCTAATGCTGTTGATATTGCTAATGGAATCAAGCAGGACCTGGATATGGAGATAACCAAGATTGGTATTGAGATTACAGGTTTTAACATCGCAAGCTTTAACTATCCGGAAGAGATACAGAAGATGCAGAATAAGGCTGCTTCCCAGTCAATGGTTGGAGATATGAACAAATATACCCAGATGGCTATGGCTGATAATCTTGGCAAAGGTGGTTCTAACATTGCTGGAGATATGATGAACGTATCTATGGGTATGGCAATCGGCAATCAGATGATGAAGAATATGAATGACCAGGCTGGCGGTCAGATGATGTCAGGTGGCATGAATGGAAGTGGGGCAGGTAATGCTGCATCACCTAAGTTCTGTCCACAGTGCGGACAGTCAACTAACGGAGCCAGGTTCTGCAGCAATTGTGGAACTAAGCTTATGTAGAATATCCTGCTATAGTATAATTAGATGCTTTATCAGACAGGAACAGGCTCCGACAGCAAGAAGTGAGGAAAGATGAATTTAGAAGGTTTAAATGATATGCAGCGTAAGGCTGTCAGGCACACCGAGGGCAGTCTGCTTATTATTGCAGGGGCAGGTTCAGGAAAGACCCGTGTACTTACTCACAGAATAGCGTATCTGATTGAGGAATGTGGGGTAAGTCCTTACAATATACTTGCTATTACATTTACTAACAAAGCGGCTGCTGAGATGAAGGAGAGAGTGGATAACATTACTGACTGTGGTTTTCAGGTATGGGTAAGCACTTTCCATTCTACTTGTGTGCGCATTTTAAGAAGATATATAGACAGAATAGGGTATGACACTAATTTTACCATATACGATACGGATGACCAGAAAAGTGTTATCAAGGAAGTGTGTAAGAAGCTTAACATCGATACCAAGATGTTAAAAGAGCGCACCATCATGAGCCACATTTCCAGATTTAAGGATGAGTATGTGAATCCTGCAGAAGCCCTTGAGGAAGCGGGCAGTGATTATAATGCAAAGAGAATTGCCCAGGCTTATGGTGAATATCAGAAAATCCTGAAACAGAACAATGCTCTTGATTTTGATGATTTGATATATAAGACTGTGGAACTGTTTGAGAAGGCTCCTGACGTGCTTGCTTTCTATCAGGACAGATTCCGGTACATTTTAGTAGATGAGTATCAGGATACTAACACAATCCAGTTTCATCTTGTAAGCCAGCTGGCAGCAAAATACGGCAATCTGTGTGTAGTAGGTGATGATGACCAGTCTATCTATAAGTTCAGAGGGGCTAATATACAGAATATTCTGAACTTCGAGAAAGCATTTCAGGATACAGAGGTAATCAAGCTGGAGCAGAATTACAGGTCAACCCAGACTATTCTTAATGCTGCAAATGGCGTGATTGCCAATAACATCGGCAGGAAGGATAAGACGCTGTGGACTGCTAATGGACAGGGAGAAAAGATACCTTTCTGCCTGTATGAAGATGGCTACAAAGAGGCTGAGGGCGTTGTTGACAGCATATGCAGCAAAGTCAGGGATGGCTGGAATTATAATGATATAGCTGTTCTTTACAGGACTAATGCACAATCCCGTCTGTTAGAGGAGAAGCTGATTTACCGGAATGTGCCATACAGAGTGTACGGCGGTGTGAATTTCTACCAGAGAAAAGAAATCAAGGATATTCTTGCATATCTTAAGACTATTGATAATGGCAGTGATGGTCAGGCAGTTAAGAGGATAATTAATGTTCCTAAAAGGGGAATCGGAGCTGCAACTATTGAAAAGGTGCAGACCTATGCAGATGTTAATAGCATAAGCTTCTGGGAGGCACTGTGTGATGCAGAAAATATTCCTGATATAGGAAGGTCTCTTGGCAAGCTTGAAAACTTTGTGACATTTATACAGAGTTTCAAGGCGAAAGCACAGTATATGTCTATTGAGGAACTTACTAACGCTGTGCTTGAGGATACGGGATATATTGAAAGTCTTGCTGAAACGGAGACAAGGGAAGAGGTAGAGGCAAGACAGGAGAATATCGATGAGTTCCTTAATAAGATAATCACATTTGAGCAGGGAAGCAATGAAGAGGCTGCCACGGAAACATCTGGCAGCAGCTTGGATTCTGGGGCAGTAATGAATGAAACAGACTCAGATGAGAATGACAAGTCACTAAGTGCTTTCCTGGCTGAAGTGGCTTTGATTGCGGATATTGATAATCTGTCCTCATCTAATAACCAGGTTATGCTTATGACTCTTCATTCTGCAAAGGGTCTGGAATTCCCTATTGTGTATCTTACTGGTATGGAGGACGGATTATTCCCAAGTTATATGACTATTGTGGCAGATGATCCAGATGAGATTGAAGAGGAGAGGCGTCTCTGTTATGTGGGAATTACCAGGGCAGAGAAAGAGTTAGTCATTACCTGTGCCAAGCAGAGGATGGTTCGTGGTGAAACCCAGATGAACAAGGTTTCACGTTTTGTGAAGGAGATTCCCCAGGAACTTCTTGAGGTTCAGAATAATGTTACAGGATATAACAAATCAAAGATAAATTATGGCGGCGAGAAGGAACCGGGTTCGCAGAACCTGTTTAGCCCAAGGGCTCATGCCAAAGATGTGTTAAACAGATACGGAAGCGGCAATTCGGCTCAGTATGCGTCATACAATAAGAACAGGACAGCTATTGGTGGTAACAGTTCCAAGGGAATCTACGGAACATATAAGCCGACTAATTATGG
>CALZFR010000054.1 GCA_945648485.1 uncultured Eubacterium sp.
GAGGTGTTTTAGGATTGCGTGAGTGTGTTAACACGGAGCAATCCGTGGTATCATCTCATACAAAGTCATAATGAATAAATGATAACCGCCATCATATAATAAATTAACATAGTATATAAATGTATCTTTACAGAAAGGAATCATCATGGAGAAAAAAGCCCCCCTAACTGATTTTGATTTGAATACAACACCATGGATGATTCAGATGGCAAAGGCAGCTCTTCCATTTTTTGATTATAATATCCAACGCCAGTTGTCCTTAATAATCCGATGTATGGAACTAAGATTCACTATTAATTATTATAAAGGGGCTAACGGAATATACACCTGCAATAATGGATTTACACCTGCAGGCTTCGATATGCAGTCAATAATAGAGCTTATGAATAATAAGAATTTTCAGGACTGTATATCTCCATACTGTCCACCTATGCTGATTAACATAATAAGAAATTACAAAACCTTTTCTGCCATGTCCGATATATTCAAAAACTTCAGTAGTGATGGTGAGGGAGGTGCGCCGATCTTCGATATGAATAATCTTTTTAACAGTGTAATGTCCGGCTCATCCTCTAATCCTGATTATGACAGCCAGTCCAGTTACGATTCTGGTTTTAATTCTAATTCCGGATTTAATTTTACTGACCCTTCCTCAATGCTTATGTCTAATATGTCAAAACAACAACAGAAACTATATGACGAATATTTAAAGGAACTGGATAATATACTGTAATAATCTTAACCTGGAGAATATTAAATATATGGCTGAATTAGAATTCCGTAAGCAGCTGCTAATTAATGAATTCAAAACTCTATCAAAAGGAAAGAGCAAAGAAGAACTACTCCCGCTGATGCTTGCCTTAAGTAACAAGGCTAAGCAGGCGGGAGTACAGTTCACAAAAGATGATTTACTTATTGTTATATCCCAGGTAGACAGTCAGCTCACTGAAACAGAGAGAAAACTAATACCTGAAATTCTTGCCATGATGAACAAATAGTTATCTGGCAACCACATTAATAATTCTACCAGGAACGTATATTTCTTTAACTACGTTCTCAGGATATTTATCTCCAAGGGCTTCCTTTGCTGCTGCTAAAGCAGTCTCCTGATTAGCATCAGCAGGGATTGTCACCTTGCCCTTCATCTTACCATTAACCTGAACAGCTATCTCGATAGTATCGTCCTTCATCTCTGCCTCATCGTACTCAGGCCATGGATTATTAACGAATACACTGTCTTTGTGTCCAAGCTGTTCCCAGAGTTCCTCAGAGATGTGTGGAGCAAATGGAGCAAGAAGTGTTACAACTGTTTCAAGAGTTTCCTTATCAATACCGCCCTCTTTCTTAGCAATATCAATAAGCTTGTTTGTATACTCCATGAAACCGCTGACAACTGTATTAAGGTTGAAGCTTTCAATTCTAGATGTTATATCACAGGTAATTCTGTGTCTTATCTTTGTCATGTCACTTGTTGCAGTAATATTCTTATCAGCTGATTCTGTAACAAGATTCCAGAATCTGTTAAGGAATCTGCGGACACCATCAATACCTCTGTCATCCCACTCAGCATCCATTTCTGGTGGTCCAACAAAAAGTTCATAAAGTCTTAAGGCATCACATCCATAATCCTCTATAAGGTCATCAGGTGAAACTACGTTACCCATTGACTTACTCATCTTAACACCATTCTTACCGGTAATCATACCCTGGTTAAACAGCTTCTTAAATGGCTCATCAAAATCAATTACGCCCTGGTCATATAAGAACTTAGTGTAAAATCTTGAATATAGAAGATGAAGAACAGCATGCTCAACACCACCGATATACATATCAACTGGAAGGTATTTGTCAGCCTTCTCCTTACTTACAAGTTCTTTATCATTCTTGTTATCAACATATCTTAAGAAATACCATGACGAACCTGCCCACTGTGGCATAGTATTGGTCTCTCTCTTAGCTGGCTTTCCGCAGCATGGACATGTTGTGTTAACCCATTCATCAATAGCTGCCAGTGGTGATTCTCCTGTACCTGTTGGCTCATATTTCTCTACATCAGGAAGAAGAACTGGAAGCTGGTCTTCTGGAACAGGAACACATCCACAGTCTGGACAATGGATAATAGGAATTGGCTCTCCCCAGTATCTCTGTCTTGAGAATACCCAGTCACGAAGCTTATAATTAACCTTCTTTCTGCCGAATCCTTTCTTCTCAATAATATCAGGAGCTTCCTTCTTAAGAACAGATGATTCCATTCCATTCCACTCATCTGAATTAATCATTGTACCAGAGGCCTCTGTATAAGCTTCTGTCATGTTCTCTATTTCCTTACCATCCTTGGCAATAACCTGAATGATTGGAAGGTCAAATTTCTTTGCGAAAGCAAAATCTCTGTCATCATGGGCTGGAACACACATGATTGCACCTGTACCATAATCTGCAAGAACATAATCTGAAAGCCAGATAGGAACCTTATTACCATTTAACGGATTAATGGCATATGAGCCTGTAAATACACCTGTCTTCTCCTTATCCTGCATACGGTCAATATTAGAACGTGTTGAAGCTCTGTAAATATAATCCTCTACATCTTTTCTTGTCTCATCAGTTGCAAGGCTCTTTGCAAGTGCATGTTCAGGAGCAAGCACCATAAATGTTGCACCATAAAGAGTATCCGGTCTTGTTGTATACACAGTAATCTGGTCATCTCTGCCATCTACTTTAAAATCAACTTCTGCACCATAAGATCTTCCAATCCAGTCAGTCTGCATCTTCTTAACCTTCTCTGGCCAGTCAAGCTTGTCAAGGTCATCAAGAAGTCTGTCTGCATATGCTGTAATCTTAAGCATCCACTGCTTTAAATTCTTCTTGGTTACTTCAGAATGACATCTCTCACAGCAGCCATTTACAACCTCTTCATTTGCAAGTCCTGTCTTGCATGATGGACACCAGTTAATTGGCATCTCTTTCTCATATGCAAGTCCTGCCTTGAACATCTTAACAAATATCCACTGTGTCCACTTATAGAATTCAGGGTCTGTTGTATTGACCTCCATATCCCAGTCGTATACGGCAGAAATATCCTGAATCTGTCTCTTAATGTTTGCCACATTGTTAGCAGTTGAAATCCTAGGGTGAACACCATTCTTTATGGCATAATTCTCTGCCGGAAGTCCGAATGCATCCCATCCCATTGGATGAATTACATAATATCCATGCATAATCTTATATCTGCTCCAGATATCACTTATTACATATCCTCTCCAATGGCCAACATGTAAACCATTACCTGAAGGATATGGGAACATATCCAGACAATAATATTTCTCTTTTTTTCCGTCATTGACGTTAATTGGGTGTGCTTCCCAATTACCACGCCACTTTTTCTCAACAACTTTATGATTATAAGCTGTAGCCATAATACTTCCTCCATTCTGCCCAAAATGGCACCTTACCGCAGACAATCCCAATGGTCTGCACGCTAGCAATCATTTTAGCATAACAGTAGCAAATGTCAAGATTAAAGCCTTGCGCTTTGTGCTTTATCGTGCTAAAGTAAAGACATTCATAGTTTAGCATTTTTAGAATGGAGTCACGCATATGGATATTGGTTTTATTGGCTTTGGACTTATTGGAGGTTCTATTGCAAAAAGTCTTAAAAAGGTTCACCCGGAATATAGAATAATAGTAACAAGCAGAAGCAAGGCACCCCTCTATGAAGCGCAGAAACAGGGAGTAGTGGATATTGTTGCGACTGAAGTGGATAACAGTTTTAAGAATTGTGATTATATCTTCTTATGTACACCGGTAATTACAATTACCTATTATCTCCAGGCATTAAAGAATGTTATTAAACCTGAGTGTATTATCACTGATGTGGGAAGTGTTAAAGGTTACATTCATCAGGCTGTTCATGATGCAGGACTTGACAGCCAGTTTATAGGAGGTCATCCAATGGCCGGCTCTGAGCGCAGCGGATTTAATAATTCCAGCGACACTCTTCTTAAAGGAGCCATATACATATTGACACCTACTAATGAATCTCCTGCCGACAAGCTTGACTGGCTTAAGCAGGCTGTGGAAGAACTTGGTGCTGTTCCTGTAGTTATGGACTGTAAACAGCATGACTATGCAGTTGCAGGAATAAGCCATGTTCCACACCTTATCTCAGCAGCACTGGCAATACTTGCAAAGAATAATGATGATTATGAAAACCACATGCACACTCTGGCTGCCGGCGGTTTCAAAGATACAACAAGAATCGCAGCCTCTTCTCCAGAAATGTGGGAACAGATATGTGTTACTAACAGAGACGCAATCAGCACTCTTTTAGGAAAATACATTAAAGAATTAAATATAATCAAATCCCATATAGATAATGACAGTGATGAAGAATGCAGCGATTATATTAAAAATCTGTTTAACACTGCCGGAGAATACAGAAATTCATTCAAATAAGGGGAAACAATAATGCCAACAGGTGTATACATTGCTAAAAAGAAGGATAATACTGAATACTACAGAGTATCTTTTACATTTAAGAATAAGCATATAAGCCTTGGCAGTTTTGACGACATTAAAAAGGCCGAAAAAGTATATAAGAATGCAGTTGCCATAATTAATGACAGTTCAGAGTATATGGTCAACCCTGAACTTCACACTACGACTTATAACGCTTCACTGGCAATTCCATTTGACAAATTCATTACACTTATTAATTTCCGGGATAATGGCATATACATTAAAACCCCAATATATCTTTGCAAGAAATATTTTCTGTATTTTCTGTCTATGGATAATGTGCTTATATTCAACACGGATGATTTGTTCTATTATTCCAACCACAGAATAATTTCCCGGGGCGGATATTACTATGTTAATGATTACGGCATGCAGACAAGCATACTTAACAGATACGGAATCCGTGCCCACTCTGTAAAAGACAGGGACTATATATTCCTTAACGGGGATTCAAAAGATTACCGCTATGAAAATTTAAAGGTAATTAACAGATATTTCGGTGTGAAAAAGATTGAAAAAAAAGGACACACACTTTTCCAGGCATACATCCACATAAATGGCAACTTTATCCTCGGAAACTACTCCAGTGAAACAGAGGCTGCCATTGCCTACAACAAAGCTGTGGAGATGCTAAAGAACAAAAGTAATGTGTCCTATGATGTTAATTATATTGATGAACTAAATCCCATTCAGTACGCTTCCACTTACAACAATACCAGGCTGTCAAAGAAATTCAGAAGATATGTAGAGAGCATGTAAAATCCATTTTGCAGGTATTACTGCTGACGGGTATATTCATATGAGCCTGAATCATCTGTCAGAGTAAGTTTCCTGTCAGTCACGGTATATGTATATACTGCATCAGTCTGCTGGTTTAATACTATAGTAGTGATTGTCAGTTTGTCATTCTCCACTGAATAAGTACAACTCACAGAAATCTCACTGCTTTTCCTGATTGTTCCTGTACCATCTTCATTCAGGGTAATTTCCTTTATCTTTCCATTATCACATGTCCAGGAGCCTGTTATTGGATATTCTTTCTTTTCCCCACAGGCAAAAAGTCCGAAAACAACAACGGCTGAGAGAATAAGCAACAGAAGCTTTCTTCCCAACCTATTAATGTTTTTACAATCTTTCACTCTTACCTCCTTTTCTGCTGTGCTACAGCCCAGAGTCATTTAACATTCTCACAATTGCAGCAAAATCCATTCCATGAGATGCCTTAATCAGTATATTATCATTATCATGAAGCAGACCATAAAGATGATCCATAAGCTCATCCCTGGTTTCAAATGTATATATATCACAGGATGCATTTCCATCCCTGGCGCCGTCTGCAATATTTAATGCCAGCTCTCCTGCGGTAATAAGCAGATCAATATTACTGCCGGCAATATACTGTCCCACCTGATAATGCAGAAGCTTTTCATCCTTGCCCAGTTCAAACATGTCACCAAGAATACAAACCTTTCTTCCCTCGGCCATAGATATAACATCAATGGAGGATTTCATGGACACAGGATTGGCATTATAACAATCATCAAGAATAAGGAAACGGTCTGTTTTAATAATATTATTTCTTCCAGCAATAGTCTCCATAGAAGCTATACCTTCAGCAATCTGGGTTGAAGTAAGTCCTAAAGCTGCTCCAACAGCAGCTGCTGCCATGGCATTATATACCATATGCCGCCCGGGAACTGATATATTAATATTGAATTCCAAAACATTATCAGCACATGGAACATTATAAAGGGTTGCCTCTGTTCCCAGCAGTCCTTTGCTTATTATATTACCGGCATGAATTCCTTCTGTATTATCTATACCAAAGAATACCGTTTTTCTGCCATGCACCTGATTAACAGTACGTAATTTGTCGTCATCTCCATTAAGCACTGCCACTCCATTATCGGGCATTCCTTTAAATATCTCAGTCTTTGCCTTTAGTATTCCGTCTCTAGTTCCCAGATTTTCAAGATGGCACTGTCCAATATTTGTAATAACACAAATATCTGGTTTTGCGATAGCTGTAAGTCTTTCCATTTCACCGAAATCACTTATTCCCATCTCCAGTACAGCAACCTCATCATCCTCTGTAATCCTGAAAACTGTAAGAGGAACACCAATTTCGTTGTTATAATTCCCCTTAGTCTTTAATACTCTGTATCTGGTTGCAAGAACAGAGGCTATTGTCTCTTTAGTGCTGGTCTTCCCAACACTTCCTGTAATTCCCACAACCTTTACATTAAGCTGGCTCCTGTAGAATGAAGCCAGGTCTCTTAATGCTTTCAGTGTTGAATCAACCACTATCACAGGTCTGTTTTCATCAGGAATAATCTTCTCAGATATTACTGCTGCTGCACCTTTATCCAGACATTCTTTAATAAAGTCATGTCCGTCATTTCTTTCACCTTTAACAGCTATAAACAAACTGTTCTCAGTAACAGTCCTGCTGTCAATGGTTACCGCACTTATCTGACGCTCATCATCGGCACCATCAGATAATCTTTTGCCATTGCAATATAACACGCCACCCACAGCCTGTGTAACTGAACGAATTGTCAAACCCTTCATATTCTTTCCCCATATTAATTATATTTTGCAAGAGAAATCTCAACAATCTTCTCTGTAAGCTGGTCATAGGACATACCTACAGCTGCTGCCTCCTGTGGAATAAGACTTGTTGGTGTCATTCCTGGAAGTGTGTTAATTTCAAGACAGAATATTTCCTCATCCTCATTCATTAACATATCAACTCTGGCATATGTTGTGACTCCTGCTGCTTCACATGCCTTTTCAGCCCAGTATTTCATCTTATCAGATATCTCTTCCGGTATATTGGCTGGACATGTCTCTTTAGTAGAGCCATCATATTTGTTCTTATAATCGTAAAAGCCCTCAAGAGGCTCAATCTGTACAACTGGAAGGGCCTCTCCATCAAGAACAGCACATGTGAATTCTCCTCCCTGTATATACTCCTCCACAATAATGCTGTCCTCCAGAGCAAATGCCATATCTACAGCCTGCTGGAATTCTTTCTCATCATTAACTATGGAAACACCTACACTTGAACCGCCACAGCAGGGCTTTACGACGCATGGGAATGGAACATACTCAATTTTATGGCCTTTTCGTAAAGTAATTCCCTTAGGAGTAGGAATTCCCTCGGTAACAAATATTTTCTTAGTATATTCTTTATCCATTGAAATAGCACTGCTGAAATATCCTGTTCCGGTGTATTTGATATTCATCAGGTCAAACATTGCCTGAATCCTTCCATCTTCTCCATTAGAGCCATGAAGTCCTAAAAATACAATATCTGCCGACTTACAGAATTCCAGAACACAAGGGCCTAAGAAACCTTCACCTGATTCATACCTCTTACTTTCAAGTTCAGGAATGTCAGCTGTTTTCTTCGCAAGTTCATTGCACAATTCTTCCAAATCATTGTTGTCATTAAAGAAGCTGCGTGCATCCTTGTATTTATCTGTTCCAAGAAAGACATCTATTATGTTTGCTCTATGTCCATTTCTTCTTAAAGACTGGCAGACCATTCTGCTTGTAACAATTGAAACATCTCTTTCTGTACTTGTTCCACCTGCTAAAACTACTATATTCATAACTATCCTCATTCCTTTATTAAATATAATTAATTATTTCTCAACCTTGTGCACTCGTACTTTGCATGAGCCGAAATTACTTTCTTCAATGAAACAAACCTGTCATAAATCTTGCCCTGAGGCACCTCTGTATCAAGAGATGCAGCCATTGCATCAATTATCTTATCGTCAAGATTATCCTTGATTGTTTCAAGATATTTTAGTTTTTCCTGATATGTATCAATATCCAGAAATCTGATAAGCCTGCTGTCAACCAGTTCCTCCTGAGTCTGTGGCTTAGAAGTCTCTGCCTGATTATCCTGGCTCTGGGTGCCATCTAAATACACCTGCTCAAAGCGGTAAATCTGTTTTACATCCGGATACTTAACATGGTCTACTTCACTCATGAACATATCGTAAGGCCTTACATATAATGAATAATCTCCGTAAAGTGCCTGATATACCACCATCTTCTCCTTCGTCTCTGAATGATAAGCAATACCCTTAACCTGATACAGCTTATTCTTAAAATGTCTGTAAAATCCGCCTATTACAAGTTCTCTTTCCATTTTTACTCCATTTCTGATTAATTATAATAACAAATCAAGATATATTTTAACCTTAACTAACAAAAAATACAACTGTTTCACTTTAATTTGACTTTCCTTAACCATAAATATAGAATAAAAACTGAAAACTACTGAAATGGAGGCATATTTCATGAAACCAGTGGATTTACACGTACATTCAACCTTCTCTGACGGAACATACACCCCAGAAGAACTGGTAAGAGAAGCTGTTAATAAAGGTCTTGCTGCCATAGCCTTAACAGACCACGACACTACAGATGGTATTCCCGAAGCAGTAAAAGCAGCCGAAGGCACTGGTCTATGGCTGATTCCCGGCATTGAATTCTCTACATTTGTACAGAAAAAAGAAATTCATATTGTAGGTCTCTTTATAGATTATGAGAATGAAGCTTTTAATAATCGTCTTTTAGAATTGAAATCAGAAAGGGATACAAGAAATATTAAAATATGCCAGAAATTCAAAGATATTGGTATTGATGTTTCATATAATGAAATGAAAGAAATGTATCACGAATCTGTTATAACGAGGGCACATTTTGCAGATTATTTGTTAAAGAAGGGAATTGTCCATGACAGAAATGAAGCATTTGACCGTTTTATTGGTGACAGGGGACCATGTTACGTTGACAGAGATAAAATCACTCCAAAAGATGCCATTGAGCTGATTCACAGTGTGGGTGGCGTGGCTGTTCTTGCTCATCCCGTGCTTTACCACCTGTCTGATGTAAGTATGCACAGTCTTATGGATTATCTGGTGGAGAATAATATCCAGGCTCTGGAAGCCATATATTCCACATACTCACTGGGAGAGGAAGTCCAGATGAGGAATCTTGCGAAGGAATATAACATTCTTATTTCCGGAGGTTCCGATTTTCACGGAGCCAACAAACCTTCTATACAGCTGGGCACTGGTAAGGGGCATCTGTTCGTTCCATTAGAGGTTGCAAAGAACCTGCAAAAACTTGCGGGACATTGACTGTTTTGCTTTAACGGGGATGGGCTGCCAAAGGGTGTATAGGACTGTACCGGGTGGCTTAAT
>CALZFR010000055.1 GCA_945648485.1 uncultured Eubacterium sp.
TCCGTGTCAGCGCATGGGATTGGGTCTGTAAGGGTCAGCCTGGAACTGTCAGAACAGAAATCTGAACAATGGGTCAACAAGCCATACTGCAATACGCTGGAATTTACTTAGAGCAGACATATCATCTGAAAACATCTCTCTATATGTATTTGGTTGAAGTACACCTTCATGGGCATCAGCTTCATATCTCTGCATATTTGCCCGTAACTGGCTGTTCAGCTCCTCACTGTGTATAACCACCATCATCTCCGTATCCTGGTAAGCACTTTTCATATCCATATTAAATGAACCAATTACAGATATATCATTATCTATAGCAATACTTTTTCCGTGATAAGAATATTCTCCCTCAAACTCTAACAGTTTAAGCCCTGTTCCAAGAACTCTGTCCTTGTATCTTAACAAATCTGCTGCCCCAAATGGATTTCCGTTGTTGATTACAGAGTTAGTCATGAGAGTTACATTTTCAACATTATCACATACCTGGGTTAATGAATCATACATGAAATTATTGCAAATTATATATGGAGTGTGAATAACAACATCTTTTCTGGCATTCTTCATCAGCTCTGACAATTCATAGAACACTACCGGTTCCTTGGAGTATAGGCCTGTTGGATTAGTAAATATGCTTATTCTTTTAGCTGACACTGTTTTATCAGTATAATCCACCTGCTCATACCATTGTGGGTTATCGGCTTTATTTTTGTCATATACACTCTTTAATTCATTTCTGGCTGCGGCAGTGTCAGCATTATTCTTCTTTCCATCAGATATAGTCCAGAGCCTGCATTCCTTCTGGTTCCAGATATCATCAAAATAATCCTTTAACCTGGCTGCAGAAGTATCTGCTGCACCATCACCCACAACAAGAACGTCCCTGTCATAATTCTTATGACTGTCCTGGGTTCCAAGGAAGAAATCAAATGTATTCCTTCCGCCAAGAATATAAGACCTGCCATCTACAAGAAGATATTTATCATGCATCCTGCTCATTCCTGTCCACGGAGTAAGCAGATTAATCTGGTTATATACCTTTATCTCAACATTTTCAGTGGAGACAAGTGCATGAAAACATGGCTTATGTTCCATATCACGCATAAAGGATGCCCCATCCACAAGAATCTGGACATGAACACCTCTCCCGGCAGCCTCCATCAGTGCAGATATAACTTGTCTGCCTGTGGTGTCGTCATGAAACTCAAATGTAGACAGGATAATAGATTCTGTTGCATTATCAATAAAACGAAGACGCTCTGTTAAAGCATCTCCGTTTTCCTCAATAATCATTGCCCTTTCACTGCATTCTTCCTGTCCATAGCAGTCATCAGGATTAAATGTCTCTTTTGTTTCTTCACTTACCTGGGGTTGAAATATGTATGGCACCGAAGCGCCAATTATCAGATATAAAACCACCAGCAAGATACTCAATAATATACTTAATAATACTGTTTTCACTTTTGATATCACTCTGCCTTGCATTCTTTAATCAGTCCTATATGAAATTTAATATAATTTGCCAGGGAAAATATAAGAAGTGCTGTCATTACAATTATAATTCCATCTGCAACTAAACTGTTAAGATTAGGAAACAGTAAAAGTACAAACATTCCCACATCCAGTGTTATAGTGCATATTTTACCAAACCACTGGGCACCAATCCACCTGTTCTGCTTCTTAATCAGATAAAGCCCCATTACGCCCATGTAGACTTCTTTGATTATAAATAAAACAAGAAATGGAATTATTGCCTTGTAGTGAAATGTAACTGCTATTGCAAGAGCCCCCTGTGTCAGCTTGTCAGCCACTGGGTCCAGTGCTTTTCCGAAATCTGTTACCTGATTGAACTTCCTTGCAATCATTCCATCAAATGCATCCGTCAGCATCCCTACTGCCAACACAATAAATGCCATTATATAATCTTTCAAAGTTGAAGAATTGTAATACATCACCAGAAAAACAGGAAGTAATACAATTCTTATATACCCCAGAATATTTGGAATTGTAAAATACTTATTCTTCATTGTTACACCTGTAAATTGTAAATCTCTTATTCTTTATATTATTATACCTGTTTTTAATCCTGGTATAATCTTATAGGCTGCTGTCTATCCACCCTGACAGCTCATCAGGGCCACAACTTCCAACTCTTGAAGCCACCGGATTTCCACCCTTAAACAAAACAAAGGCAGGAATAGATGAGATACCATAATTAATGGCAAGTTCCACATCCACATCTGTGTTCACCTTGACAAATTCAAGTTTTCCTTCATATTGCTTCTCTGTCATCTCAAATATTGGTGCCATCATCTTGCATGGCATACAATAGTCAGAGTAAAAATCAACCAGCACCGGCAAACTGCTTTCCAGCACTTTTGTATTAAAATTATCTTTGTTTACATGCTCTGCCATATTAACCTCCAAAAATCATATTGTACTTATCCATTCCGCAGCAGATGTTGCCGCATTAGCCCCATCAGATACTGCGGTTACCACCTGTCTTAGATGTTTGGTTCTTACATCTCCCGCTGCAAAGAATCCAGGAAGTTCCTTGTCCGTACCAGCTTCCATGGTCTTGCCATCTTCCCCTGCCTTGATGTATCCATAATCATCAAGCTGGACAATTGTTTTTACCGGGTCTGTTGACGGAGCTGAGCCATATGCCACAAATATACCCTGTAATTCTATATTTCTTCCACTTTGAAGAACCAGTCCATCCACACGGTCTTCACCGGTAATTGTTGAAACTGTTTCACCTAATACCAGTTCTATGTTATCCTGATTTTCTACCTTTGATACTGTGGACCTGGAACCACGGAATTCATTTCTCCTGTGGATAAGGTAAACCTTCTTACACAGGGATGAAAGATACAGTGCCTCATCAAGGGCAGTGTCACCGCCACCAAGCACCGCTACAGTCTTATCCCTGTAGAAATTACCATCACATATTGCGCAATAGGATATGCCCTTTGCTATGAACTTCTCTTCCTCAGGCAGTCCAGTTTTTTTCGGTGATGTGCCAGCAGCATACACCACTGCCAGAGACTCTCTCACAGAACCATCCTTGAGCTGTATCTCGTAACGAGGTAGTGTCCTGTCATCCCCACTGACTATCTTACCAGCCTGTCCGTTTTCTCCACACACTCTCTTTACTGACATCATTTCCTGTTCAATGAACTCAACAGAAAGCTCTGCTGCATGTTCACGAAATTTCATTCCCAGCTCAAATCCTCTTATTCCAGGAAGTCCGGGATAATTATATACATGTCCGCCTTCCCCAATCTGACCTACACCGCCGAAATTTTTTTCTATAACAGCTACTGAAAGATTAGCACGTTTTCCATATATTGCAGCTGCAAGGCCTGCAGGGCCGCTTCCCACAATCAGTATATCGTACAAAGTCAAACCTCCTGATTAGTTTTTCAGGCACTGCCTGTACACTTTATCTTCCCCAGAATACCAGGTAAATATGTAACCGTATTACGATATTATACATTTATTTTTCATCAGTTGCAACAATGTTAAATAACTCATATCAAGATACATGGTGGTCATATTTTTTACTGTAAAGTCCATGCATCTGTATTTCTACAAACGCATGGACTAGCCACTATAGTATTCTATTTTACTTTCCTATAAAAATCTTTCCATAAACTGTGCAGGAGACATAATCTCCGGCTTCTCGATATCTATATCTGAGAAATCTTTATCTCCTGTCACAAGAATATCAACATCTTCAATAATTGCTGTGTAAAGAACCGGATAGTCCTTCACATCCCTGATATCAAAGAGTCCGCTTTCTATCTTACTAGGAGTATAGACATATTCAAAACTCATCATCATAAGCAAGTTGTTGATTGCTATCTCTCTACCTGAAAACTTTCTCTTGACTACGCTTTCTAACTCTTCTACAACATATGATGACAAAACAAGCTGATGATTTGAAAATATATAATTCATCATTGCATCCATCTTGGCACCGGGAAAAAGCAATGCCGATAACAACACATTGGTATCAAGCATAATTCTCATCTACTTCACCACACTTTCTTCCCGGAACTCTTTTATCATTGCCATTACATCATCATCGTCTTTAAGCCCCAGTCTTTCCGCTTCACCAGCAAATGCCCTCTGTGCTTCGCGAAATGCATCCATAGATGAATTCATCATATAGATTCTTCCAGACTCCTCCACAAATAATACTTTATCGCCATTTTTGATTCCAAGCTTTTTTCGGATTTCAATAGGTATTGTAACCTGTCCTTTTGATGTTACTTTTGCTAATTCCATATAAAACCTCCTTTTGTTGGTAATATATTCCTTACTTTCCTTACAATATAATTATATTCAGAATTCATAAAATTATCAACCCCTCCTCATTCAAGGTTTCCGGCTTTGTTATTTATAATCAATGCTGAATATCAATCTCTATCCCCTTAATATCCTCATCAATCATGTTATTTATATCCATTAGCTTCTGAATCTCTTCCTGGGCTTTGGTAACATTATCTTCAGCCTTTTCTTTGGCTTCTTCCTCCTTAGCTTCCTCGGCCTTCTCTTTAGCTTCTTCGGTCTTCTCCTTAGTCTCCTCAGCTTTCTCGTCAATATGTTCTTTCCCTTCAAGGACTGCCATACTCACTATGTCTTTTTCTGCCGCTTCAATAATTGTATCTGCTACTTCCTTTGAATCAAGCATATCCTGGGACTTCAACTGGTCAATCTTAGCATCCGTTATAGATTCTGTCATGGCTTTTACAGACAGCTTCCCTTCCTCAACCTGCTTGCTGTATTCTTTTTTCAAATCATTTAATTCTTTTACTTTCTCGTTATATTCCGTCAAATCAGTTTTATCAGCAGAATCAGATTCAACGCCATACAGTTCCTTAAGGTTATCCAGTTCTTTATCAATATCGCTTATTTTTGAATTAGCTTCCCGGATTTCCGTGACTACAGCCTCTTTGCTGTCCTGCATATCCTTAATGCCCTGGCTTGTCTCATTATCTCTTTCCCAGGCATCATTAATAAGCTTCATTGCCTTATTTCTGGCACTGTTTCTCTTGTCACTGATTCTTTCAGAGATATCATCTTCAGAATTATTTCCCGGATTAACATTGTTAGCGTTAAGATAGTTGCCAAGCTTTCTTGCATCTATGGTTTTTCTGTTGTCTGCTGTCTGGGATTTAAGAGAAACATCTGATTTCCTGGAACTATTAATATTAGTATTTATATTATTTGCCTTTACTGTAAGCATATCATTATCACTCCCTCTTAAACTGTATATATGCTGCCAGCCTGTATTACGATGATTTTTTACAATTCCCTAATTACACTGTAAAATCAAACTTCTGTCCAAGCTGTTTCTCTGATTCCGTCCTGATATTGTCACTCTTTATCAACTGCTGTACATCTGAAACCTTCTGAAGAAGTTCTTCAATAGAATTGGCCGTCACCATAACAGTATCCTCATCATTCTGCACAATTCTTCCTTCATCCTTTGTCTTGTGAAGTCTTTCTTCCTGTTCTTTTTTAGCAGCTTTCTTAGCCTCAGCTTTCTTTTCTTCCTTCTTATTCTCTGCCTTCTTTTCTATACGCTCTTTCTGGGCTGCACTGGATTTATTAAGTACTGCAAAAAACGAAGCTGTTCCATTATCATTAACCTGCATTCCAAATCCTTTTACACTGGCTCCCGTTGCTGAAAGGCTGCTACTAAGCTTATCTAATCCGCTGGCTGCATTAGCAATAATTCCCTCATATTGCTTTCTGTAATTCTCATCCTCTGCCATTCTCTCAATCTTGTCTTCGTCAATGAGAACCACCATATTACTGGCATTAGCAAAGCTGGCAGCATTTGCTTTAGCATTCTCCTTCTGGTCCTCACTTACAAGTATGAAATTCATGTTAGAATATTTCTTTTTTAATTCCTCATAATACTTTGAAGCATTATCACTTAATTCAGGCTTGCCAATTGTCTGTCCATAAGATTTCGTCTGGGAAGTTTTCTTAGAATCTCCAGATTTGCTGGTTTTGTCATAACCAGCAACATTGTCTGCTATCTGCGAAATATTACTCATAGATTCATTCCTCCTTGAATGTGCATTTTGCCAAAATCCATTTCGGCATACTTTGATTTACGAAAAGCTAATACACCTTTTCATATTTCATATATCGACACATTATCATAAATGTTTATAGTATTTTTCTTTTATTTTTATTCTACTGTGTTATTGCATATGTGCCTAAAGCCACCGTGCAGGCGGCAATAGGCGCAATACGCAGCTTTTCACTTCTCCTGCTCAGCGTCTGCCTTTGTTGCATGTATCGTCCCTGCCGGATGATGTGGTGGTGCATAGATTGTAGATAACTTAAGTGGCATTCTTCCCGTATTAACAATATTATGCCATGTACCAGCTGGAACGAACACGGTATCTCCCCTTCCAGCTCTTGTCTGCATATCCATCCTCTCCTGACAGTCGCCCATCATAACCATAGCCATTCCCTGCTCAATCCTTATTATCTGATCAGTGTCAGGATGAATCTCTGCACCTATATCAGAGCACACCGGAATACTCATAAGTGTCATCTGGGCATTGCACCCCGTCCAGAGCGTATGTCTGAAATGTACATTATTCACAGCCATGCATCCTACATTAGCCACATATGGTCCAGGACCATTATCTACTCTGGATTCACAGTTCCAGTTATTCATATTTATCAGTTCACCTATATTCATTTTTTATATTATATGTCAGAAAAATATAATGTTATCACAAAAATCTGTAAAATAAGTATTTTCCGCTACTCTTTCACATTGAATAATTTTCTCTACGTTGTACAATATTCTTATAAAATGTTGTACAATATACTAAAAACAACGGAGGATATTTGCCATGCTCTATAAGAATCCAATAATACCGGGATATAATCCCGACCCAAGTATCTGCCGTGTCGGCAGCGATTTCTACCTTGTTAATTCCACATTTGAATTCTTTCCTGGTGTTCCAATATATCACAGCAGGAATCTTGTTAACTGGGAACTTACAGGATATTGCCTTACAAGACGTTCACAGCTGGAACTGGAGGGATGCCGTAATTCCGGCGGAATATATGCACCTACAATCAGATATCACAAAGGCACGTTCTACATGATAACCACCAATGTCACTGACAAGGGAAATTTCGTGATTCATACTGATGATATCAATGGAGAGTGGTCTGAACCGGCCTGGATTGACCAGGGAGGAATTGACCCTTCCCTTTTCTGGGATGATGACGATAAATGTTACTACTGTTCAACTGGTGTGTTAGATGGAGTAAGAGGAATTGTTGCATTTGAGATTGACCCTCTTACAGGTGAAATTTTATCTGATAAGCACCTCATAAGTGAAGGATGTGGTGGACAGTGCGCTGAGGGTCCACACATATACAGGAAAGATGGTTTCTACTACCTTATGATTGCTGAAGGTGGAACTGAATATGCCCATAGGGAGACAATGCAAAGGTCTGATAATATATACGGACCTTATATACCATGTCCACACAACCCAATTATTTCACATAAAGAATACAAAAAATCTGAGATACAGGCAACAGGGCATGCAGACCTTGTTGAAGATGAAAATGGCAACTGGTGGCTTGTATTCTTAGGTATAAGACGTTTCAGCCATGCTCTCCTCCACAATCTTGGACGTGAGACATTCCTTGCTCCTGTCACATGGGATGAAGAGGGATGGCCTGTTGTGGGATACAATGGAAATGGTACAATTGAACTTGTTATGGATGCTCCACTTCCTGGCTCCGACTGTGCTGACACTATTGCCAACACTGTAATTGACAAGTCAACCGGACTTCCATTGATACATGCTGACCACAGCATAAATATTGATTTTCACACAGATTCACTTGATAAACGTCTTCAATTTACAAGAAATCCTGATATGAGCCGCTACCTGCTTAACAGCGCCAATGGCACCCTGACCCTTACAGGGACAGATATAACTCTTAATGAACCTGGAAAATCCCCAACAATTCTTTCATTCAAACAGCCAGAGTTCACTACCACTCTCACTGCTGCCATGAGCATTAAGGATTCCGATGCCAGACGCTGTGGAATTGCAGCCTACTACAATAACGATTATCACTATGAGATATACATAGGCAATGATGATAATGGAAAATATATAGGCTTCTATAAGCACATTCACGATATGGGTGCTGAGCTTGCCCGTATTCCGGTAAGCCGTGAGGACTATAATCTCCACCTGCTTGTAAGGATAGACACTGACAGGGAGGGATACACCTTCTCATATGCCATTGCTGACACTGTTAATCCTGGTGCAAGAATAGCATATGAAAAAATCGGCAGTGGACTTAATGCAGGCTTGAGCACAGAGGGTACCCGTACCATGACATTTACAGGAACGCTTTTCTCTTTATTTGCAGAAAACGGACATGGAGTATTTGAAAACGGTGTTTCTCTTGCAATTAATCCGGATGAGAATTACACCTTGTAATATATAAGCACCTGTATGATGTGCTACAAAGCTTGTGGCTTACATCTTACAGGTGCTTATTAAATTAATAGCGGTATGCATTTAATTATCTGGGATTAATTATACAGCATCTAATTATAACCAGATGATGTTATCAAGCCCGGCAAATGTTCCCTTATTTTTATTATCAGTTATTATAACTGCATCATTAATATCGCCAAATGTAACAGAACTGATTCTTCCAAGCTTTTCACTGTCTGCCAGAACATATCTGTTCTGACAATGCTTGAAAGCCGTCTCCTTAACCAGTGCCTCACTGATGTCAGGCGTTGTATATCCTCTCTTCTGGCTGATTCCGTTAGCTCCAAAAAATCCCTTGTTGAAATTCATCTTCTCTAATGAAATCACAGCCTGATTGCCTACAACCGCCTCTGTTATTCCCTTAAGTTCACCACCAATAAGAATAACCCTGAATCCAGATACAGCAAGCTTACGTGCATGAGTAACTGCATTAGTAACATATGTCGCCCTTTTTTCCGTAAGAAAATCAATCATACATTCTGTAGTTGTTCCTGCATCAATATATACAAAATCCTCAGGTTCAACCAGAGTGGCTGCATATCTGGCAATTCTTTGTTTCTCATCAGAGTTGACATTCTCCTTCTGAGACACAGAAAGTTCAGTTGTGGAATATACAGCATCCTTAGCCACTGCGCCACCAAACACCTTAGTCAGTTTTCCTGCCTTATCAAGAGTATTCAAATCCCTCCTTATAGTGGACTCTGAACTGTCAAGTATTGTGGTTAATTCACCCACTGTAATACTGCCTCGCTCGTTGAGCAGCTGTAATATTTTCTCCTGCCTCTGTTCTGTAAACATATGCTACTTTATTCTCCTGCTTTAATCTTTGATGTATCTGTTTCTCTTATTATCTTCCTGATTGCAAGCAATTTACCTGCAGATACTGACAGCTCATCAACACCCATTGATAAAAATTCTTTTGTAAGAGTGGTATCCGCACCGAGCTCACCGCATATTCCAGCCCATATACCCTCTTTATGTGCATTATCAACTACCATTCTTATCATCTCAAGCACAGCCGGATGATGACTGTCATAGAATTCATCAAG